>NZ_BAABWX010000004.1 GCF_040364665.1 Cognatishimia sp. WU-CL00825 | reverse complement strand
CATGTTTTCTCCGAAAAATTACGAAACACCACGTTTTCCACTTAAAACTGCAGTTTTTTAACTCAATCTTTCAGCAAAATACGCGTAATTGGGCGTTCAGGGTATTGGAATAATAGATAAATCTGAGGAATCGGCGCAGCCTTTGCGCTATTTTTATCCTAGTTTCACCAATGCAAAGTGATTCAAGTTGCGATTCCACCTCATCAACGCGGGAAACACACATTCGAGTCGGTCCACGCCCGCCGCAAGCAGTCAAAATACACCCCCTGCCCTCCCGAGAATGCACCTTCCAAAAACACCGCGTTCAATCACAGCTATATATAATGTGTCAAACCCAGCTATTTCACCGAATCCTCCGCTGTTGAGATCATTGGGAAACAAAAGCCACACGCTGTGCATCACGGCTATGCAGTATTGTCAGTGGTTCTGAGCCAATGCGCCGCCTATAGCAAAGCAAGACAAAACAAGGACTAATCGAAATGGCGACTCTGGCACAAAACTCAAACCGCGCTTCTGGCCTCTTCGGCCTGCGCCGCATCTTCCAACTGTTTAACGCAACAGTCGATCAGCACACCTGCCCACATTGGGTTGAATATCTGAACAAATCTTCCAAAATGTAAGACCATCAGCGTGCCATCTGTCACATTGATGCGCAAAAAGGGTGCCAGTGGCACCCTTTTGCTTTTGTGACACACCGCAGATGCAGTCCAAAGCTAAAGGCGCGACCTACGCTGTTTGCGCCAAGGATACCAATCCGCGTTAACACATTGGCTCACGCCTGCGCCAAACCCTTGAAACATAACTGGCATCACGGCGCGCCCCTCTCCATCTCGGATACAGAGAAGGAGACATCATGCAAAAACCATCCAAAGCAAAACATCCAGGGCCATCACCAGATGCCAAACCCCTGCCGGCCCCGTTTCGATTTACAGATTGGGCGGCGATCTAGATGGCACTCATTTTAACGGGGATGCTGATAAGCGCGCTGGCTGCGTTAGCATATCAGTTTGATCTATCGGAGTCATTGGGTGCCCATCCTTGGTGGAGCCAGCAAACGTTGTTGATTGGCGTGCCCTTAGGTTTGGCGGCTGCTTTAATACTGCGCAGCGTCATCCCAAGCAGAGCGATCGTTTGGGGGGCAGCTATCGCAAGCCTTGCTGCCATGATTGTTGCCAAATATGGCCGAACCCAATTTGCAGCCTCATATGCAGAGGATGTTTTGGCTGGACGCCTTTGGTATTTTGGCTGGATCGCGGTGCCTGCGGCACTTGCCCTACTGCTGTCGCTCTTAACCCATCATTTACTCGGCACATATATCTTCAAATCTAGACACACGGATAGGTAATCTCCCCGATCTGGCCGCGTCCTCGCCTTATTCGTGCCTAATTTCGCGGGTGTATTGGGTGCAATAAGTAATTCATCGACACCCGGCCTGCAGAAAGCGGCCATTTTGTCCAAAAATGGAGAGACTTATGGCGATTATTATGTTTCTTTTCGGCAGCTTCCTCGGCCTTATCGGTGCAATCATGCAAGTCACTTTGGGCTTTGGTGGTGTTGGTGCTGCAATTCAGACTTATTTTCTAATTTCCCTTGGTTTACCGCTGGTGACCCTGCTCGCGTATTCTTCGCGCAGCCAAAACCGCTCTTCTTAATTCTGTTACCCCAAGGCGCGGCGGGGGGCATTATCGCCGTCTTTGTGCGCCTAACACGAGCGTCCGGCTCCGGCCGTCCCTCCTTCGGAGCCGGACGACTCTTGATTTTTTGTCATCTCGATCTCGGGTTTTTAAACAAACCCTGCTAAACGAGCTTTTGAAAGACCGCTTAGCCCCGAGGACAGAATGCAAACGTTTGATGTGATCGTAATTGGCTCTGGCCCCGCTGGCAGCGCCGCGGCGGCATGGCTAGCACGAAACGGCTATAGCGTTGCATTGATCGACAAGGTCAAATTCCCCAGAGACAAACTTTGCGGCGGCCTGTTTACCGAACGCAGCCGCAAATATCACCGCGAGATATTTGGCGCGGATTTTCAGATTGCCAAAGCAGTCACCAAACATGATGTCACATTATGGCATGCAGGCCAGCCACTGGGTACACTCACTGATATACCCCCTCTGCATTTAACCATGCGGCGTGGGCTCGATGCCGATCTGCAGGCGCTTGCACTTTCTGCGGGCGCTACAGATTTTTCAGGTCAGGCAATCGCCAACATCACTGCCACCTCTGTTCAGCTAAAATCCGGCCAAGCTTTGGCGGCCAAAGTGTTGATCGGTGCCGATGGGGTCAACAGTTTGGTGGCCCGCACACTGTTTGGACAGGCCTTTGATCACAACGAAATTGGCTTTGCGCTTGAAATCGAAGCGCCGCTGCCCCCACTCCCCTTGGAAAAGCAACCGCTTCGCATCGACTTTGATGCCGCCAAATGGGGCTATGGATGGTCGTTTCCAAAACAACACTCGGTCACAATTGGCATCGGCGGTTTGCATCGGCTTAACCCCGGCATGAAAGCTCAATTGACGCGATACCTAAACGATTTGAACGTCGCCGAAGGTGCCAAGGTCAAGGGCCACTTTCTGCCGTTTGGTCACTTTCGCAAAACACCAGGCAAAGGGGCCGTTCTGCTGGCGGGCGATGCAGCAGGTCTTGTGGACCCTATTACCGGAGAAGGCATCGCTTTTGCGCTGAAATCTGGGCAGCTCGCGGCCCAGGCTGCGATTGAGGCCCTGACAGATAATGCGCCGGAAACCGCGCTCAGACGCTATAAACGCGCGCTCAGACCCCTGCACCGCAATTTGCGCATTGCACGTGGCTTGCGCAGTCTGATTTTTGCAAACCGCATTGCCCCTATTTTTTATAAAAAACTCAAATCTTCGGGACACCTGCGCCAAGATTATATGGCACTGCTTGGCGGAGAGCTTGAGTACCCTCAGATATTACGAAAGATCATCACGCGCCTGCCCAGGATCTTTCTGCGCAATCGCTCTGCTAAAGTGCCCGCATCACCCAATTGACGATTGCTGGTGCAGGCATGGCACCGGATTGACGCGCCTTCTCCTGCCCGCCTGCAAACATCGCCAGCATCGGAATGCCGCGAATGGCGTATTTTTGCGACGCTTTCGGGTGCGCTTCTGTGTTCAATTTGACCAGCCTCGCCTGACCTGCAAGTTTGCCCGATGCCTGGGTATACTGCGGGGCCATTTGCCGACACGGTCCGCACCAAGGTGCCCAAAAATCTACCACCAGGGGCACATCATCATTGCGCGCTGCTTTCTGCAGCGTGGCGAAATCAATTTCCGTGACTTTGCCTGCCATCAACTTGGCCCCACAAACACCGCATAAAGCAGCCTTGCCCAAACGATCTTCGGGCACTCGGTTGACTTGCCCACAATCAAAACACGTCAGTTTTTTACCAGCCATAGCCGCCCCGCTCTCGCCTGATGCCTTCATCCAAGTCGATATAGGGCCAGCCCGATCAAAATTGAAGCCACTTGGTTTACGTCGCTGGGAGGAAGCCACCGAGGAGCTTAACAGATCACAACCACAATTTTTGCCAAAAACCGCCAAAAATCGCCACAAATATAGGAAAATCAATCATCTGCATTCTTTAGCGAACTAGACCTAACGTCACGTCCAGTCTAATCTGGCAGTCCGACCGGGGGAATACATCACATATGTCAGACACACCTCTTAAGCCCAAAAAGCTAAGCCGTATTCAGCAGCGCAACCGCCAACTCATTATGGATGCTGCGCTTGATGTCTTTTCCAAAGACGGGTTTCGTGGCAGCACCTTGGATCAGATTGCCAAGGCTTGTGGCCTGTCCAAACCCAATATTCTTTATTATTTTGATGGCAAAGAAGACATCTATATCACCTTGCTCAACCGTCTGATTGACACTTGGCTGGCCCCGCTGCACGAGTTGAACCCACAGGGTGACCCACTTGAAGAGATCAGCGATTACATCAGGCGTAAAATGGAAATGACCCGCGCTTTTCCACGCGAAAGTCGTTTGTTTGCCAACGAGATGATCCAGGGAGCCCCGCGCATGAAAGGCCACCTTCTATCCGGCGTTAAGCCGCTGTTTGACCGCAAAACCGCCTTGCTGCAACACTGGATGGACGAAGGAAAAATCGCCTCTACCGATGCGCGGCACCTGCTTATATCAATCTGGGCAACCACTCAGCACTATGCCGACTTTGAAACTCAGGTCACCGTGGTAATGGATGGTGCGGACAATACGCTAGACGAGGCAACAGAATTTTTGCTTACAATGTTCCGCAAAACACTACGCCCCTAAGTCGATCTGCCCCTTACATAGACTGAATTAAAAATCATTTGCCAGACGAGAAGATCAGCAATACTGCTTGATTGTTCTGCAATGGATTCTTCTGACATGCCTCAAAACAAACGCCTCTGGCTGGCCGTTGTCGCCACCTTTATGACCAATGGCATGCTCTACGGCATTTGGGCATCGCGTATCCCCGCCATCGCCGACCGCTTTGATTTGGCACATGATCAGCTTGGGTTTTTACTTTTGCTGCTTGCCGGCGGGGGCATTGTGTCTTTCCCAATTGCCGGGCGCATCGCAGATCATTTTGGAGCTTGCGTCAGCGCGCGCACTCTGTTGCTTGTCAACGGCATCACCCTGACGCTGTTGGCTTGGGCTCCTAATATCTGGTTGCTCAGCATCGCACTCTTTACCTTTGGCGTAACCCAGGGCGGCCTTGATGTCGCAATGAATGCTTGGGCAAGCGAAGTCGAACGCAAAGTCGGCAAGCCTTGGATGCCCAGTTTTCATGCCATGTGGAGCCTGGCTGCGGCGCTTGGTGCCTTTTCTGGCTATGTCGCGATTTCACTTGGTTTGACCTATAGTCTGCATTTCACATTGGCGGCCGTCGCCTTACCAATCCTGGGCTGGCTTGGCATGCAGGTTCCTTGGGTTTCGGCCCCACCGCGCCCGTCAAACGGAGCGCTTTTCCCGTTGCCTAAAGGGGCGCTTCTCTTTGCGGGCCTTCTAAGTTTCTGCGCCACATTTGGCGAAGGCACCATGGCGGATTGGAGCGCCATTTACCTGCTGGAAGTGACCCTGTCCGAGGAGAAATTCGCCCCGATCGGCTTTGCACTATTTTCAGCGTCTATGGTGATCATGCGACTTCTTGGGGGCATGATCATTCAAAAACTAGGCGTCGCAAAAGCCACTATGTTCAGTGGCATAACCGGCTTTATAGGCGTGAGCCTCGCAGTGTTTGTTGCAACACCGACGTTTACCTTAATCGGCTTCACCTTGATGGGGTTTGGTTTTGCGCTCGCCTTTCCATTGGCCATCACGCGCGCAGCAAATGACCCGGATATTCCTCAGGCGCAGGCCATCGCAAGCGTGGCAACGCTGGGTTATGGCGGCCTGCTTTTGGCACCTCCAATCATTGGATTTATTGCCTCCGCCTCCTCGCTCAGAATGGCCTTCACCGTGATGCTTTTGCTGTCGATCTTGATGATCGCTATCTCGCGCAGCTTTCGCCATGAAACCAAAACCGCTGGCCCGCTTTCTGATCCATTGGGCTAAAGCTTACGGCCCCTGCCAATCCACATCAGTCGCTGGCTCAATGCACAGCAAACCCGCGGGCCATGGTTTCAGCAGGTCAGCGACCTGCGCCACAGATCCGCCTAGCCACAACGGCACATCCTCGGGACGCAGCAATACACCCATACGATGGTGAACACGGGCGACATCAGCATTGGGTTCACAGGTCAGCGTGGCAACCTGCGGCACTTCTAGCCCGCCGGGGGCTGTCCAGATATCGCTAATTGCAGCAAAGATCAGCGGTTGCTTGCCTGATATGCGCCAAGCCGTCTTCTTTCGCGCCGCGCCTGTCCACTCATACCAACCATCAACCACCACCGCGGCGCGGCCCATCCCGGCAAAGGCTGATTTGCCAAACACGGTTTCCGAACGCGCATTAATCAGCGTTTCCATCACTGGCCGCCCGCGGGCATTGACCCGCCCCACAGGCATTATCCCCCAGCGCATCTCTTGAAACCCGTCTTGGGTCAGACAGACCAGTGGTTGGCCCGGCTGCATATTCAATCGGGGTGGATTTTCTGGGGCATCTACTGGATCGCGCCCGAACCAACTTGCGATGTCACGCAGGGGCGTTGTCAGAAACAGTCGGCCCGGCACAGCTTACTGCGCTTCCGCCCGCGCCAGCAACTCCAGCACATGCGGTCCAATTGCAGCCACGATCAGCGCAACGCCATCTTGATTGGGGTGAATGCCATCGCTTTGCATCAGCGCTTGTAACTCGGCTGGATCTTGTGATCCTAAACCTTCAAAAAAGCTCTCCATATGTAACGCGCCAAAGTCCAACGCCAATTCTGGATACATCGCGTCAAACCGCGCTTTATAATCTTGTCCAAAATTGCCCGGTGCCTGCATCCCGACCAATAAAACCTGTACATCTTGCGCGACAGCAACCTGCAGAATTTGCGACAGATTTTCCCGCGAGACGGCAGGGTCGATGCCACGCAGCATATCATTGGCGCCCAAGGCTAAAATCATAGCGTCCGTGTCTGGGCTTAGGGACCAAGCTGCCCGCGCTGCACCACCTGCGGTCGTATCCCCGGACACACCAGCATTGATAAGCTGCGCATCGGCACCTTGCTCTGACAACCAATTTTGCAATTGTGGCACAAAGCCCGCATTTTGCTGCAACCCATAGCCTTGCGTCAGGCTATCGCCTAGGGCCACAACCTTGAGTGGCTCGGCTGCAACAGCGCCAACCGTCAGAAAAACAGCCAGCGCCGCCTTGCTCAATTCCCACCAAACCCCATATTGCTTTGCAAGACTTACCAACAGGCATACTCCATGAATAATGTTCTATCTCTTAAAGATGTGCGTTTGGCGCTCGAAGGCAACGCCGGACTTATAGAAATCTTACACGGAATTACCTTAGATGTACCACAGGGGGAAACTCTAGGTCTGGTTGGCCCCTCCGGATCGGGCAAATCCTCGCTCTTGATGCTGATGGGCGGGCTTGAAAACGCAACAGGCGGAACGATCACGGCCCTTGGCCAAGACCTTACTTCAATGAGCGAAGATCAACTGGCCCGATTTCGACGCGACAACATGGGTGTGGTGTTTCAAAGCTTTCACCTGATCCCAACTATGACCGCGCTTGAAAACGTCGCGACACCGCTGGAATTAGCAGGCCACAAAGACGCCTTTGAGCGTGCCTATCAAGAACTTGAAACCGTTGGTCTGGCCCAGCGCGCCGATCATTACCCTGCGCAAATGTCTGGCGGCGAGCAACAGCGTGTCGCGCTGGCTCGGGCCTCGGCACCGCGCCCCAAAATTCTTTTGGCTGACGAGCCCACCGGCAACCTAGACGGGGCCAATGGCACGGCCATTATGGATATGCTGTTTGGGCTGCGCGACCGCCATGGTGCCACCCTGGTGCTTGTCACGCATTCAAACGAATTGGCACGGCGCTGTGACCGCGTCATCCGGCTGCGCGACGGCCAAATCGAAAATATGCAAAAGGCCGCAGAATGAGCCTGAGAACTGCAGCAAAATTCGCCCGACGTGAGTTGCGCGGCGGCCTCAAGGGCTTTCGTATTTTCTTAGCCTGCCTGGCCCTTGGTGTGGCCGCCATTGCCGGCATCGGCTCGGTGCGATCCAGCATCGAAGCCGGCATTCAGTCCCAAGGTGCAACCCTGCTGGGGGGTGACGCAGAAATGCAATTCACCTATCGCTACGCATCCGACGAAGAACGCCTTTGGATGGATCAAAACGCCAGCCAGTCCTCAGAGGTCATCGACTTTCGCTCTATGGCGGTGGTCAATTCCGAAGGCCGCGAAGAACGTGGCCTGACCCAGGTCAAAGCCGTCGACGCAGCCTATCCTTTGATTGGCGCGGTCACGCTTGACCCACCGATAACCCTAGCCCGGGCGCTAACCTCCAAAGACGACGTGCCGGGTGCGGTTATGCACCCACTGCTGGCAGATCGCCTCGCGCTCCAGATTGGCGACGTTTTTCAGCTTGGGCAACAATCCTTTTACCTAAGCGCGCGACTAACTGGCGAACCTGACAATGCAGGGGGCGGATTTGGCCTCGGTCCCAGAACCATCGTTGCCTCCCAAGACTTGGCAGCCTCTGGTCTGCTGGCACCTGGCACATTGTTTGAAACCCAATACCGGCTTTTGTTGAACCCTGACAATACGCTGCCCGCAGCAAAGGCCGAGGCTCAATCCTTGTTTGCAGACAATGGTTTGCGCTGGCGTGACTCGCGCAATGGGGCCCCCGGTGTATCGCAATTTGTCGAACGTCTTGGCGCATTTCTCATTCTTGTCGGCCTTTCGGGTCTTGCGGTTGGGGGCGTTGGGGTCTCAGCTGCCATTCGGGCCTATCTCGCCAGCAAAACCCATGTGATCGCCACGCTGCGGTCCCTGGGAGCCGACCGCGCCACGATTTTTCAAACCTATTTTATTCAAATCGGTGCCCTCAGCTTTGTTGGCATTATCTTGGGGCTGCTGCTGGGAGGTTTGGCACCGATCCTGTTGGCCCCGGTCATCCAGGCTGCCCTGCCTTTACCCGCCGTGATATCTTTGCATCCGCAACCGCTGATCGAAGCCACAGTTTACGGGTTTCTCACGGCTCTGATCTTCACCCTATGGCCCTTGGCGCGCACCGAAGACGTCCGCGCAGCGGCCCTATTTCGCGACGCCATGAGTGCGGCCAAAGGCCTGCCTGCGGCACGGTTTCTTATCGCTACAGCGGCGCTTGTTACATTGCTCGTGGCCAGCGCCAGCTTCTTTTCCGGCTCGGTGCGCCTCACTCTATGGACAACCGGCGGCATCGCTGCTGCCCTGATCTTACTCAGCCTTGCAAGCCTGCTTATCCGCAAACTCACCCAATTTGGGGCCCCACGGGCCCGGAGCAGACCAGCCTTGCGATGGGCCTTGGCAGCAATTTCCAGCCCCCGCGAGGGCGCAACCTCGGTTGTGCTGTCCTTGGGGCTTGGCCTGTCGGTTCTGGCCGCCGTTGGCCAGATTGATGGCAATTTGCGCAATGCCATCGCCCAAGACCTGCCCGACGTGGCCCCAAGCTATTTCTTTGTCGACATCCAGCGCGATCAAATGCCGGGGTTTCTGCAACGGCTGGAAAGCGACCCTGCGGTCAGCCGGATTGAAAACGCCCCGATGTTGCGCGGCGTCATCACCAAGATTAACGGGGCCCCTGCCAAAGAAACGGCGGGGGACCATTGGGTCATTCGCGGCGACCGCGGTGTCAGCTATGCCGCTGATTTGCCCGACACCACAACCTTGACGGATGGCAAGTGGTGGGGGGCCGACTATAAAGGAGCGCCTCAGATCAGTTTTGCCGCAGAAGAAGCCGCAGAAATCGGTCTGTCCCTTGGCGACACGATGACGGTGAACATTCTTGGGCGCGACATCACCGGCACCATCACCAGCTTTCGCGACGTGGACTTCTCGACCGCCGGCATGGGATTTGTGCTGGTCATGAACGAAGCCGCGCTTGCTGCTGCCCCCCACAGTTTCATCGCAACGGTTTATGCCCAAGAGGCTGCCGAGGCGCAGATTTTGCGCGACCTGTCCAACATGTTTCCCAATATCACCGCGATCCGCGTGCGCGACGCCATTGACCGCGTCACCGAAGTGCTTGGCTCCATTGCGGCGGCCACCGCTTATGGCGCGGCGGCCACACTGTTGACGGGATTCCTTGTCCTGATTGGTGCCGCCGCTGCCGGACAACACAATCGCACCTACGAAGCGGCCATCCTAAAAACTCTGGGCGCAACACGACGACACATCCTGCTCAGCTTTACGCTGCGCAGCGCCTTGCTTGGTGCCGCAGCGGGTGCCGTGGCGCTCGCGGCAGGACTGTTGGGGGGCTGGGCCGTAAGCCACTATGTGCTGGAGTCAGATTATGTGGTGATCTGGAGCAACGCGCTGGCCATTGTTCTGGGCGGCATTCTCGCGACTTTGCTTGCAGGGCTCGCCTTTGCAGCTGGCCCTCTCAAGGCAAAACCCGCCCCCACATTGCGGACGGCGGATTAGGGGCTTCGCCCCGGCCCAAACCAGTTTGGTCCTCCCCAGGGTATTTTGGGTTAAGAATAAGCATAGCCATTGTTCTTGATCCAAATACCCCCGCCGGAGGCGCAAGTCTGCGCTGCGCCTCCGATCAATGGTCGGCCCATTTCTAGTCTGCGTAGTCGTCCATCGGAGGACAGGTGCAGATCAGGTGACGATCACCAAAGGCATTGTCCACACGATTGACCGGTGGCCAGTATTTATCCACGCGGAACGCCCCCGGCGGAAAACACCCCTGTTCGCGACTATAAGGCCGATCCCAATCGCGCACCAAATCTTCCATCGTGTGAGGCGCATGTTTCAGCGGGTTATTTTCAGCGTCACTTGTACCGTCTTCAATGGCTTGGATTTCGGCCCGGATCGACAACATGGCCTCACAAAAGCGATCGATCTCTGCTTTGGTTTCAGACTCCGTGGGCTCGACCATCAAGGTGCCAGCCACAGGCCAACTCATGGTTGGCGCATGAAACCCACTGTCCATCAGGCGTTTTGCAATGTCATCCACCGAAACATCTGCGGTTTCAGCAAAACTTCGGGTGTCGATAATGCACTCATGTGCCACCCGCCCAGAAGGCCCTTTGTACAGAACTTCATAGGCCCCTTCGAGACGTTTGGCGATGTAATTGGCGTTCAAGATCGCAACGCGTGTGGCCTGGGTTAACCCCTCGCCTCCCATCATCAGACAATAAGCCCAACTGATGGCCAAGATAGACGCCGACCCCAAGGGTGCGGCCGACACAGGCCCCTCGACGCCGCCAGCTTCGGGATGCCCGGGCAAATGCGGCGTCAAATGCGATTTCACGCCAATTGGCCCCATGCCGGGCCCACCACCCCCATGCGGAATGGCAAAGGTTTTGTGCAGGTTCAGGTGGCTGACATCCCCACCCAGATCGCCCGGCCGCGAAAGCCCTACCATGGCATTCATATTCGCGCCGTCGATATAGACCTGACCGCCAAACTCATGCGTGATCTCACAAACCTCATGCACGGTTTCTTCAAAAACACCGTGGGTGGACGGATAGGTAATCATACAGCCCGCAAGGTTTTTGCCATGTTTCTCGGCCTTGGCTTTAAAATCCGCCAGATCAATGTCGCCGTTTTCGGCGGTTTTCACCGGCACAACTTTCCAGCCAACCATCTGGGCCGAGGCCGGGTTGGTGCCATGGGCTGACATTGGGATCAGACAGATGTTGCGATCCGCGTCACCATTGGCCCGGTGATAAGCTGCAATACTCAGCAGGCCAGCATATTCCCCTTGCGCGCCCGAGTTTGGTTGCATCGAAATCGCATCATAGCCTGTGATCTCGCAGAGTTTTTCAGATAGGTCAGACACCATTTCTGCATAACCCTGGGCCTGATCGACCGGCACAAAAGGATGCATATTGGCAAATTCCGGCCAGCTGATTGGCATCATTTCTGCCGCTGCGTTCAGTTTCATGGTGCAGGATCCCAGCGGGATCATCGCGCGATCCAGCGCCAGGTCGCGATCAGCGAGACGACGCATATAGCGCATCATCTCGGTTTCAGCCCGGTTCATGTGAAAGATCGGATGGGTCAGATAATCGCTGCGCCGGTGCATGTTCTTAGGCACCCGGTATTGCGCGGTAAAGTCATCGTCAGACCGCAAGATGCCAAAGGCCCGCCATACGCCTTCGATGGTTTCAGGCCGAGTTGTCTCATCCAAGGTTATCCCAACCCGGAATTCACCGACTTTGCGCAGGTTAATGCCTTCGTCGCGCGCCGATTTCATCACCGCCGCTTGCAATGGGCCCACGTCGACGGTGATGGTGTCAAAGAACACTTTTGGGTCCACCTTAAAGCCCGCTTCTTCCAGCCCATTGGCCAAGCGTACCGTTTTACGGTGGATGCGCTGCGCAATTGCCTGCAGGCCCTTTGGTCCATGAAACACAGCATACATCGACGCCATGACGGCAAGCAGCGCCTGGGCGGTACATACGTTTGATGTCGCTTTTTCACGGCGAATATGCTGTTCACGGGTTTGAAGGGACAAGCGGTAGGCCCGATTGCCATGCGCATCCACCGACACCCCGACCAACCGACCGGGCATCGCGCGTTTATAAGCGTCTTTGGTGGCCATATAGGCCGCATGCGGGCCGCCATAGCCCAGCGGCACGCCGAAGCGCTGAGTAGAGCCTACAGCGATATCTGCGCCCATCGCGCCAGGTTCTTTTAGCAGCGTGAGCGACAATGGGTCCGCCGCCACGACCGCAATCGCCTTGGTGGCGTGCAGTGCCTCAATCTCAGCTGTAAAGTCCCGCACATGGCCATAAGTGCCGGGGTATTGAAACAATGCGCCAAACACTTTGGCAGCGTCCAGCTTATCTGGATTGCCCACAATCACTTCAATGCCCAAGGGCGCGGCGCGGGTTTGGATGACAGCGATGTTTTGTGGATGGCAATCTCGATCCACAAAAAACGCCTTGGCTTTTGACTTTGACACCCGTTGCGCCATGGTCATGGCTTCGGCACAGGCGGTGGCCTCGTCCAACAAAGACGCATTGGCGATTTCCAGCCCCGTCAAATCGCTGACCATGGTTTGGAAATTCAAAAGCGCTTCAAGACGGCCTTGGGAAATTTCAGGTTGATAAGGGGTATAGGCCGTGTACCACGCCGGGTTTTCCAGAATATTGCGCTGAATGGCTGGCGGCGTCACCGTGCCGTGATAGCCTTGGCCTATCAAACTGGTCATCAGCTTGTTTTTCTTGGCGACTTTCTGCATCCGGTACAGCAACTCGCGTTCCGAAAAAGGGCGGCCAAAATCAAGCGGCTGATCCTGGCGAATAGACTTGGGCAAGGTGTCGTCTATCAGCGCGTCTAGGTCTTTTGCACCCACCACATCCAACATCTGGCCCATCTCTTCGGGGGATGGGCCGATATGGCGTCGGTTGGCAAAATCATAAGGCAAATAGTCTGTTGGTGTGAATGGCATGGCATTCCCCTTTTGCTGGCGTGCGCCCTCGCACACGCCCTGTCGCTTTAACCAAGAGCCGCAAGCAACGACCCCGTCAAAAATCAGCCGATAAACTTATTATATGCAGCTTCGTCCATATAATCGTCCATCTGGCCGGCATCCGCCGCCTTGATCTTAAAGAACCAAGCATCGCCAATCGGATCGTCGTTCACCTTTCCAGGTTCATCAACCAGTGCGTCGTTGACCTCGGTGATCTCGCCATCGATAGGGGCCAAAATGTCAGAGGCAGCTTTCACCGATTCAATCACGCAGACTTCTTCGTCTTTGGTGACTTCGGTGCCGACTTCGGGCAGTTCCACAAAAACGATATCCCCAAGTTGCTCGGCGGCATGCGCTGTAATCCCCACAACCACGTCGTCACCTTCTACGCGCAGCCATTCATGCTCTTCTGTGAATTTCATCGGGTTTCTCCTATTCTGTCTTTTGTTCAGCGTTTAAAATTGGCAGGAACCAGCGGCATCTTCGCCACTTTCAGCGGCATTCGCTTGCCGCGCACCTCACCGTAAAGTTCTGTATCTATCGTGGCATAGCTGGTGCCAACATAGCCCATTGCAACCGGGCCATTCACACTTGGCCCAAATCCACCCGAGGTCACCTCGCCAATGGCTTCTCCGCCTTCGCGCGATGCAAAAATCTGTGTGCCGGCGCGCATCGGGGCCCGCCCCTGCGGCAACAGCCCAACACGTTTTCTTGCGACCCCTTCGGCCATGGCCCCAAGCACATGCGAGGCCCCCGGAAACCCGCCTTCGCGGTCACCACCAGCACGACGCACTTTCTGAATGGCCCAGATCAACCCGGCTTCGATTGGATTGGTGCTAACGTCAATGTCGTTGCCATACAGGCAAAGCCCGGCTTCAAGCCGCAGGCTGTCGCGCGCGCCCAATCCAATTGGCTCAACCTCATCCATGTCCAGCAAAGCCCGGCTCAACGCCTCAGCACTTTCAGACGGTACAGAAATCTCATAGCCATCTTCACCGGTATAGCCAGACCGCGACACCCAACAAGTGGCACCGGCTAACTCGACATCAGCCACGTCCATAAAGACCATATCAGCGACCGCCGGGTTCAATCGCGCCAATGCCGCCTCTGCTGCAGGTCCCTGCAACGCAATCAACGCACGATCTTCGATAACTTCAACAGAGACTGCAGGCTCTAACACAGATTTCATGCGGGCAATATCAGCCTCTTTGCAAGCGGCATTCACCACTACAAACAAATGATCGCCACGGTTGGCAAACATCAAATCATCTTCGATGCCCCCGTCCTCATTAGTGAATAGCCCATAGCGCTGTTTGCCGACGGCCAGTCCCAAGACGTCCATCGGAACCAAGGTTTCAAAGGCCTGCGCAACAACATCAATGTTGGCACCTCGTAAAATCACCTGCCCCATATGGCTCACATCAAATAATCCCGCAGCCGCGCGGCAATGCAAGTGTTCTTTCATCACACCCAGCGGATATTGCACAGGCATGGCATAGCCCGCAAAGGGCACCATCTTGGCCCCCAGCGCGGCATGTAACTCAGCAAGCGGTGTTTGCAGCAATGCGCCCAAATCAGCCATGACTCTCACTCCCATATCCCGGAGCGACCTAAGTGGCTGGCATCCGGCATCACATAAACGCGCAGTCCAGCTGCGCGTGCGATGCCCCCTCTGTCCTTTCGCCTGAGATCGTTATCCCTTCGGCGGGTGCCTTTGCACCTCTCTCCAGAGTTGAAAGCAATGACGTCGGTCCTTGGGCCTGAGAGTTTCCGGGGCGGTTGCTCCTTCGGCACCGGATATCCCGGTTCTCCCGAGTCACCTTAGCTTCACCGTCAAATTAGAATGCAAATGCGGCGGTTACAAGCCCATTTGCGACACGCAGGGCCTTGGCGACAAAATTTGTCGTAAAGCACTGTTATCACAAACTAATGCATCAAGACTTACATCATCAAGACTGGCGTAAAATGCGCCAACAGCGACAGCAAGCGCATCCCGCAAACGGCAGGCATCCACCAAGGGACAGCTGTCATCAACATCCGCAAAGCAGCTCACCTCACTGGCATCGCCATCAATTTCGCGAAATATTTCACCCACTTTGATCGTCTTGGCATCGCGCCCTAGCTCAATTCCGCCACAACGCCCGCGCAGGGTTTTCAGATACCCCAGCTGTGCCAATTGATTGACCACCTGTGCCAAGTGATGTTCTGAACTGCGACAGACGTCTGCAATTTCTGCTTTGGTGACAAGCCTGCCCTTGTGTACCGCACAAAACATCAGAATTCGCATAGCGATATTGGTGCGCTTGGTGATCCGCATAGATAGTTTCCTCTCTCCCGACCTTACCAGAATGGCGGCGCATCCAGCGATTGGCGTTGACATGGATCAAGCGCTGCGCATGCTGCGCACATGCAAACCCCTTATTTCTTCGGCTATGGCAGCCTGGTAAACCGCCAAACCCACAACTATCCAAAGGCCCAACAAGCCCAATTACAGGGGTGGCGACGTGTCTGGCGCCAAACCACCTTGCGTCCCCGGCCTTTTTTGACGGTTGAACCCTGTGCTGGCTCCACAATAACCGGTCTAATCGCCCAGGTCCCCAATCACGATTGGCAAGCCCTGGACCAACGCGAGGCCGTTTATGATCGCATTTTGGTACGCAGTGTTACCGCATCAGCGCCGTCAAACCCTGCATCGATATCCACCTACACGGTGCCGCCAGAGAAATACCCTGCGCCAAACAAGCCGCATGCCATCCTGCTCAGCTATCTGGATGTGGTTGTCCAAGGCTACCTGCAAGAATTTGGCACAACCGGCGCTGCGGCATTCTTTACAACAACTGTGGGGTGGAATGCCCCGATCCGCGATGACCGACAGACCCCGCTGTACCCCCGCAGCCAAAGGCTTTTGGCGTCAGAGACCGACTTTGTTGACTGTCACCTCGCGAAAATGGGCTGCGAGATCCTGACTTAGCGCCGCAAATGCAACACCGACATCAGACGCCCCTGACGGGCAAACGGCGCTGGCTTTGGCTCTGACCCGCGTGCCATGACACGTTGTCCAAGGCGCAGGGCGATTAAACCAAAAATCACACCTCCCAGCGCCTGGCCGATCAAGACACCCGGCGCTCCAAACAAGGCAGCCCCCGCCCAAACCAAAGGCAAAGTGCCAAGCGTGTTGCGGCCCCAATTGATCAATGTGGAATAAAACGGATGCCCCAGATTGTTAAATGCAGCATTGGACACAAACAGCAATCCGTTAAAGAAAAACAGCATCGACAGCGGCCCACAGAACAGAAACACCAGGGTCAAGGCCATGCCCTCTGCGTTAAACAATTGCGCAATAGGCTCGCGCAACAGGAATAAGATTACCGAGGCAAAAACCACCCAGACACCGGCAAACAGCACCCCTTCTCGAAAGGCCCGCTGCACCCTATCCTGTTGCCCTGCACCAAAATTTTGCCCAATGATCGGCCCAACCGCCCCGGACAAGGCAAAAATCACCCCAAAAGCCACCGGCGTCAATCGGCCCACAATCGCCATGCCCGCCACGGCTTCTTCGCCAAATTGCGCCATGTTGCGCACCACCACAGCCTGCCCAATCGGCGTGGCCAATTGTGTCAATATCGCCGGGGCCGCGATCGCCACAATGGCGGCCAGATCCAGGCTAAACTGCGCGGGCGTTGGCTTGCTCAAAGCCTTATGCACCTTGATCACAGGCATCAGCGACAAATAGGCAATGGTGCAGCGTGCTGCGACACTGGCCAAGGCCGCCCCAACCAGTTCCAGATCCAGCACAAAGATCAACACCGGATCCAAAACCGCGTTCACCACCCCCCCAATGACAGTTGCCATCATCGAGCGCCGCGCGTCCCCATGGGCGCGCAAAATCGCTCCACCCACCATGCCAATCAACAGGATAGGCAGGCTCGGAATGATGATCTGCAGATATTGCACCGCCATATCAAGGGTGGGGCCGCTGGCCCCCATCAGTCCGGCCAAAAACGGCAGGTTCATCCAGACGATCGCGGCAAACACACAGGCAAACACAAAGCCATATAACAAAGACGTCGCGGCACGCCGTCCGGCCATCTGCCGGTCCCCTTGGCCCAGCGCACGCGCCACCAAGGCCCCTGCGGTGATTGCCATGCCAATGCTAAAAGAGGTGGTGAAGAACAAAATCGCACCAGCATAGCCCACAGCCGCCGCCAATTCCTCTTTGCCCAACATAGAGATAAACACCATATCAACCAGATCGACCATGAAGACCGCCATCAAGCCAATCGAGGCGGTCATCGACATCACGGTCACATGCCGTAACAAATTGCCTTCAAGAAATTTTGCCTGTGGGTTGGCCATGATGCGCTCCTGCTGTCCACAACCAGTCAGATCACAGGTGTTTGACAAAACCAACCTGCAAAAATGCACATGCCAATGTCAAAAGAGCCCCAGTCAATAGCGGCCCCACAAAAAAGCAAAGGGCCGCCCCGAACGGCACGGCCCCCATTGTTCTTGATCCAAATACCCGCGCCGCAGGCCAGGTTTTTGCAGAAAACCTTTATCCGCGCGCCTTGATCACCTTGAGCAACGGCAAGACCGCAGACATATCCGGCCCATGCGCCTGACCCGTCAAGGCCTTGCGCAATGGCATAAACAACCCTCGGCCCTTGCGCCCGGTCTCTGCCTTCACAGCCTTGGTCCAAGCCCCCCAGGTCTCATCGTCAAACGGGCCTTCCGGCAACAACGCCATGGCTTGCGCCACAAACTCTTTGTCCTCGTCTTCCACCACCGGGTCAGCACCGTTTTCAAACAGATCCCACCAGCCTGCAATGTCCTTGCGCGTGCCGATATTAGCCCGAATAACCGACCAGAACTGTGCCGCCATATCATCTGGCACCCCGGCCGTCGCAACATCAGCAGCGACCGCATCCAGATCCATCTCGCCCAACAGGCGGCCGGTCAGCGGGTAAACATCATTCACGTCAAATTTTGTGGGCGCAGACCCAAATTGGTTTACGTCAAAACCCTCAGCAATCTCATCAATACCGTGGCGCAATTCCAACGGCTGGCTCGAGCCCAAACGCGCCATCATGCTCAGCAAAGCCATCGGCTCAACCCCAGCCTCACGCAGATCACGCAACGCCAATGTGCCCAGACGCTTGGACAGGCTCTCACCCTGCGGCCCGGTCAACAACGAGTGATGCGCAAAGGTCGGCACAGTGCCGCCCAGCGCTTGAATCATTTGAATTTGCGTCGCGGTGTTGGTCACATGGTCAGAGCCACGCACCACATGGGTCACACCCATTTCGGTATCATCTACGACCGAGGCCAAAGTGTAGAGAAACTGGCCATCACCACGGATCAAAACCGGATCTGACACCGAGGCCGCGTCAATCGAAATATCGCCCAACACACCATCGGTCCAACCAATGCGCGCTTGATCCAGCTTAAACCGCCAGTGCCCATCGCCGCGCTCTGCCCGCAATTTGGCCTTGTCCCCCTCAGACAACGCCAAGGCCGCCCGATCATAAACCGGTGGTTTGCCCATGTTCAGTTGTTTTTTGCGCTTCAAATCCAGCTCAACCGGGGTTTCAAAACACTCATAAAACCGGCCCATTTCACGCAGCTTATCTGCGGCAGCCACATAGCGATCCAGGCGCTCTGACTGACGCTCGATCTTGTCCCACGTCAGGCCCAACCATTCCATGTCTTCCTGAATGGCATCGACATATTCCTGCTTAGAACGCTCTGGATCGGTGTCATCGATCCGCAGGATAAACGTGCCGCCCGATTTCTTGGCGATCAGAAAATTCATCAAGGCTGTGCGCAGGTTTCCGACATGAATATAGCCGGTTGGCGAGGGGGCAAATCGAGTGGTGGTCATCAGAGTCTCCAGAGTTAGCCGCTAGTTCTCATATGCCGCATGGATTGTCCAGAAAACCCAGCCCTATTCAGCCTGCGCCATGGATCTCAGAACTTGCAACGCCTCTGCCTCGCGACCATCTGGGACAAATAAATGGTCATGAAAGAACCCAGAAACCGGATTAACTCCCATTTCACTCTTGGCCAGCGCGGTGGCGATACGCGCCATAAACCCGACGGCTTCTAACGAAGAATGGATGTTCAACGTGATCATGCGACAGGGGAATTCATAGGGCTGCCCTAATGCCAGGGCCTCTGACCTTTGCATTATCAAAGTTGTGCCCTCTACCTCTTGAAAGACCATCTGCGGGACAATCCCCTTTGGTATTTCGCGGCCCTTCAAGGTCACAAACACAAATACGCCGTCAACCAACACCGCCGACATGCTATTAATCAATGCGTCCAAATTCGTTTCACCACTCATGGTGCGCCCTCCGTTTTTACGATTTCTAATGAGATTTGACACCAATCAGCGCCATGCCGATGCACAGGAAAACCACACCCGCAATTGTTGTGGCATCCAATTGGTCTTTGTAAACAGCCACGCCAACACCCACAGCCCCGACAGAGCCAATGCCCGTCCAGATGGGATAAGCGACGCCCAGCGGCAATGACCGCATTGCGGCTGCCAAAGCCACCAAACTGCCCAGCATCAGAACACCTGTAATGCCAATGGTAAAAACGTTTGGCTTGCCAGCCGCAGCTTTCAGGCCGGCTGCCCAGCTAACTTCCAAAACACCGGCGATCAAAAGTAGAATCCAAGCCATAACACCCCCATTTCAAACAAACGGGTCGTCCCGGTGACAGCTTTATATGGTCGGGTCGTCCCGACAGCTTCTGGATACCTAAAAGCGAAAACTTAGATCTTCAAGTGAATTTACTGCGGCTGCACATTCCAAATTTTATCCAAATCCGCCACGCCTGCCCGGATCAATTCGCGCAATACATCCAGATCAATATCCGCCAGTTTATTCACATATAGACAGCTTTTACCCAGTTTATGCTTGCCCAAACGCCCCATGATCTCGGAATAATCTTGATATCCCGGCATGATATAGATCGACAGATTGGCCTTGCGAGGCGAAAACCCTGTCGCCAGAAAATCCCCCTCGCGCCCACTTTCATATTTGTAATGATAGCGTCCAAACCCAATGATTGAACCACCCCACATGGTCGCTTCAAATCCAGTTTCTTTGGCAAATAACTTCAACAAGACCAAAGCATCAGCCCGACGGGTTGGGTGCTCAATTTGCCCGCAAAACTCTCGTGGGTCGGCTGCATTCGCCACTGTCTTGTTTTGCGATTTTGACATGCGCTGCTCCTTTAAAACACACCCAAGGCTAACCCAGCTCCCAATGCGCTGCCAAGGTCTCTGCATGGCGCAAGCTGGGACTCGCTTAATGTCTTCGGTGCCAGAATCGCCTTTTCAGACTGGGCAGAGGTATTCACGATAATCGCCGGTTGGGCTTCCTTCAACCGCCACCCGGTTGCAATCCGAGCCAGCTGACGCACCGCATTCGCCCCATCTGACCCGGCACAGATCATCTGCGCATAGGGGCGTCCTTCGATCTGCCCCAAAACAGGATAATAACACCGGTCAAAGAATTCCTTCATTTGTCCCGACAGGGCCGCAAGGTTTTCCGGACCAGCAAAAATATAGCCATCAACTTTCACCAAATCACCGGGCTGCGCGTCCTGCGCGCGCAGCAAAACAACCTCGCATTCCTCTTTGGCGGCGTCGAAAGCCGCCTCTGCCATCTGCTGACTACCGCCAGTGCGCGAATGATAGATGATCAGTAATTTTTTCAATCAACCCTCATCCCGAAAACGGTTCACAATTGGATAGCGCCGATCCATCCAAAAAGCCTTTTTGCTCAGCCGCGCACCTGGTGCGGACTGGAACCGTTTGTATTCGCTGATGTACAGCAGATGCTCGACCCGTTTCACCGTTTCGCGCTCAAACCCTGCCGCAACACAATCGGCCACGGATTTATCTTCGTCCATCAACATATACAGGATCGCATCCAGCACCTCATAGGGCGGCAGGCTGTCTTCGTCTTTTTGGTCCGGCCGCAGTTCGGCTGACGGCGGTTTGTCAATGATCGACACCGGAATAACCTCGCCCGCTGGCCCCGCCATCCAGTCACGATGGTTTTCGTTGCGCCACCGACAGGTTTCAAACACCCGGGTTTTATACATGTCTTTGATCGGGTTATAGCCGCCGTTCATGTCCCCATAGATCGTGGCATAGCCAACTGCGACTTCGGATTTATTGCCGGTGGTCAGCAGCATCTCGCCAAATTTATTGGACATGGCCATCAACAATAGGCCGCGCAGGCGTGACTGAATATTCTCTTCGGTCAGCCCCTCTTCTAGTCCAGCAAACAAAGGCGCCAGCGTGTTGGTAATGGCATCACGGCCCTCTTTGATGGGGACGTAATCGTAATGCACACCCAAGCGTTTCGCGATGTCTTCAGCATCGTCCAGCGACCCTTGCGACGTATATTCAGACGGCAACATCACACAGCGCACATTTTCAGCGCCCAGCGCATCCACGGCAATGGTTGCCACAATCGCGCTGTCGATGCCCCCAGACAGGCCCAGCAGAACCTTTTTGAACCCGGTTTTGCCCATATAGTCGCGCAACGCCTCAACGCAGACCCGGTAATCCTGCTCTTCGCCTGATGGCATCAAGGCACGCGGGCCTTCTTCGCAGCGCCAACCCTCTGCAGTGCGCACCATATCAATATGGGTGATCATTTCGTCAAACACTGGCAATTGCACCGCCAGTTGGCCACCCGGATTCAATACAAATGATCCGCCGTCAAAGACCTGATCATCCTGTCCGCCCACCATATTCAAATAGATCAATGGCAGGCCCGTTTCGACCACCCGCGCCACCATATGGCTCATGCGGCGGTCAAACTTGTCGCGATAATAGGGGGATCCATTGGGCACCAGCAAAAACTCGGCCCCCGTTTCTTCCAGCGTTTCCGCCACATCCTCATACCAGGCATCTTCGCAAATCGGCGATCCAATCCGCGTGTTGCCCACCGCATATGGCCCGCCCGTGGGTCCAGCATCAAACACCCGGACCTCGTCAAACACGTTGTAATTGGGCAAATGGTGTTTCAATTGCTTGCTGGCGATCTTGCCGTCCCGCAGGATGAAATAGGCATTATACAATTTATCGCCTTCGGCATATGGCCCGCCAATGGCCAAGGCTGGCCCATCTGCGCAGTCCACTGCCAAGGCCTCAATCTGCGCCAAAGCGGCCGCTTGCACCGCTGGTTTCTGCACCAGATCCTGCGGGTTATAGCCTAGGATAAACATCTCTGGCAGCGCCACCAATTGCGCGCCGGCCTCTTTGCCCGCGTCCCATGCCGCTTTGGCTTTGGCCGCATTGCCCGCAATGTCACCCATCACCGGGTTGGCCTGCGCCAAAGTCACTCTAAATTTTTCCGCCATCATGGGCCCCCAAAGGCTAATCAGCTGTATTTGACGCAAGATTTACCAGAACCCTGCGCAAGGAAAAGCGCAAACCGCCAAAAGACGTTGCCCCTGCCTCTTTGCTGCACTAACTTTCAGCCAAAGATGCCATCACATCAAGAGACAGACCCAACGGGGCGGATATATGACCACCAGAATTGCATCGACCTTTGCAGCCACCTTCTTTGCATTGGCCTCCGTGACGTCTGCCCACGCGCAGAACAGTGATGTGCTGACCAAACAATATGATGACGGCGGCGTCTATGAGGGCACTTTTAAAGACGGCCTTCAGCACGGCACCGGCCACTACCGCTTGCCCAATGGCTATGAATATACCGGCAATTGGGTTGACGGAGAAATCAAAGGCCAAGGCCAAGCCCGCTTTCCCAACGGCTCTGTTTACGAAGGCGAATTTGCCAAAGGCAAACCCGAAGGCATCGGCAAAATCACGTTTACAGACGGCGGCACCTACGAAGGCGAATGGCGCGACGGCAAAATCACCGGTAAGGGTCTTGCCGCCTATGCCAATGGCGTCACCTATGACGGCAGCTTTGTAAATGCGATGCACGATGGCAAAGGCACCATGCGCAGCCCGGGCGGCTATATCTATGCCGGCGACTGGGTGAATGGCGTCAAAGAAGGCATTGGCGAAATCACCTATCCGGACGGGGCGCAATATTCCGGCCAAATCGTGGCTGGCCAACGCCAGGGCACCGGCACGCTGACCATGCCAGACGGTCTGGTTTATGAGGGCCTGTGGGCCGCGGGTCAGATCGATGGCCAAGGCAAGCTCACCCAGCCCAATGGCGATATCTACCAAGGCACGCTTGTTGGCGGCCAACGCGAAGGCATTGGTCGGGTGATCTATGCCAACGGCGATGTCTACGAAGGTGAATTCAAAAGTGACCGCCGTCAGGGTCAGGGCGTTTTTATTGGGGCTGATGGCTACAAATACGAAGGCTCTTGGGTCGCCGGCCAAATCGAAGGCACCGGCACCGTCACTTATCCTGACGGGTCCATATATGTAGGCCAATTCCGCGCCGACCTTGCGGATGGCGAAGGCATGATCACCTATCCAGATGGTTCGGTCTACGAAGGTGACTGGAAAAATGGTGTGATCGAAGGCACCGGAATTGCCACCTATGCCAATGGCTTGGTCTATAAGGGCGAATTCAGCAATGCCAAAAACCATGGCCAGGGTGTCATGACCTATGCCGACGGCTATCGCTATGATGGGGCCTGGGTCGAGGGGAAACGCCAAGGCACCGGAACTGCCACCTACCCGGATGGCACCAGTTATACCGGTAACTTTGAAAACGGTCAGCGCCACGGCATCGGCACCATAACCATGGCGGATGGCTTTACCTATTCAGGCAATTGGGAAAACGGTGAAATCGAAGGCACAGGTGTTGCAACCTATGCCAATGGCGACATCTACGAAGGCACCTTCAAAGCTGGTAAGCGTCAGGGCAGTGGCACGATGAAATACGCCAGCGGCCAGGAAACCAGCGGCAATTGGGAAAACGGCGCGCTGCAGAACTAAGCCCCCCTTACAGTAGCTTTCACCGAATTGTGACCGCCATTGGTTTGCAAATTTGCGCCCCATTCTGTACCTATCGGTACAATCTTTTCCGATGGGTACATAAATGCACAAACTATTCACCCGCGTGTTACCACAACCCAGAGCCGCATCGGCATTGCTTGCCGGTTTGGGCGGTGTCGTCGCCATTGGCTTTTTGGCTTGGGCCACAGAAATCAGCGGCACGCTGCTGCTCATGGCCCCCTTTGGCGCAACCTGTGTTCTGCTGTTTTCCGCCCCTTCAACCCCACTATCACAGCCCGCCAATGTGGTGGGCGGTCACGTCATTGCAGCTTTGGTTGGCTTGATTATGGCCGCGCTTCTGCCAGACACATATTGGGCCGTGGCCCTTGCGGTCGGAACCGCCATCACCGCCATGTCTCTGCTCCGCGTCACCCATCCGCCCGCCGGGGCCAACCCAATTGTGGTCTTTGCCTCTGACCCAAACTGGCTTTTCCTGCTTTTCCCGGTGCTCACCGGCGCAGTGCTTCTCGTTGTGATCGGCTTGCTATATAACCGCCTCAACAAAATTCCCTATCCGGTGTTTCCAAAATAGATGCCCAAGCAGATTGCCGAAAAAGCCGATATTGTCCCACAGCTCGCAGAAGTCTTTCGAAAGTTCGGCTACGAGGGCACAAGCCTCGCACGCATCACCCATGCCACCGGACTGGGCAAAGGCAGCCTGTATCATTTCTTTCCGGGCGGCAAAAAAGAAATGGCAAGCGCAGTCCTAAGCCATGTGGACACATGGTTTATCAAGCATATTTTCACGCCGCTCGAAACCACAACAGACCCAGATACCGCCCTAGGCAAAATGTATTCCGACTGCCTGCGCTATTTCAATTCAGGCCAACGCATCTGCCTTGTTGGTGCCTTTGCACTGGATGACACCAAAGACCTGTTTGCCAGCCAAATCCAAGCTTATTTCACCCGGTGGATCAGCGCGCTGGAACAGTGCCTGATTGCAAAAGGCGTCCCAGCCGCAACGGCACAGAACCACGCCGCACAGATTGTGGCCAGCATCCAAGGCGCAATCGTATTGGCCCGATCAACAAACAACCCCGACCTGTTTGAACAGGTGCTCTCAAACAGCCAAGCATGGACAAAGACCGCTTTATCAACAGGCACAGGCTGGCGGCCATAGTGCCCTAGCGGCCAATCTTAAAAAAACGCAAATTCAGACTTTTCAAGCCGTTCAAGACCTGTATAGTCGCCGCCATGACCACGATGACCCATATCGCAAATGACGCGCGCCTTCCGGCGCCCTTTGCCCGTGGTCTAGACCTACTTCTAGCTCGCCTCTGAGCGCGGCCACATCGGCGCGCGTGCTCAGAGGAGATGCATCCGCGCCGAATTCACCGCATCACAGATAACTCCGCACAGCTAGGTCAAGGCAGGAATTTCATTCCGACACTGGAAGCGCCATTCACAATGGCTTAAACACGCCCCAAAGGCGTCCTCCTGACAGCTCTGCATTCGATTTTTGACTAGGACAAAACCATGACACAAGACCGCGTTGTCATTTTCGACACAACCCTGCGCGACGGCGAACAATCCCCGGGCGCAACCATGACCCATGACGAAAAGCTCGAAATTGCCGAGATGCTGGACGACATGGGCGTTGATATCATCGAAGCGGGCTTTCCTATTGCCTCCGAAGGTGATTTCCGCGCCGTCTCCGAGATCGCCAAGAACTCGAAAAACAGCCGCATCTGTGGCCTGGCGCGCGCCAACTTTACCGATATCGACCGCTGCGCCGAAGCCGTGAAACACGCTGGCCTGTCGCGTATTCATACTTTTATTGGCACCTCGCCTCTGCACCGCGCGATTCCCAACCTCACCATGGATGAAATGGCGCAGAAAATTCACGAAACGGTCAGCCACGCCCGCAATCTGGTGGAAAACGTGCAATGGTCGCCAATGGATGCCACCCGCACCGAATGGGACTACCTGTGCCGGGTGATTGAAATCGCCATCAAGGCCGGTGCCACCACCATTAATATACCTGACACCGTTGGCTATACCGCCCCAATGGAATCCGCAGATCTGATCAAACGCCTGATCGCCACAGTGCCTGGTGCTGACGATGTGATCTTTGCCACCCATTGCCACAATGATCTGGGCATGGCGACCGCCAACGCTTTGGCCGCCGTCGCAGGTGGCGCGCGCCAAATCGAATGCACCATCAACGGCCTGGGCGAACGCGCCGGCAACACTGCCCTGGAAGAGGTCGTCATGGCCATGAAGGTGCGCAATGATATCATGCCATGGCAGACCGGCATCGACACCACCAAGCTGATGGCGATCTCACGCCGTGTTTCAACGGTTGCGGGTTTCCCGGTGCAATTTAACAAAGCCATCGTTGGCAAAAACGCCTTTGCGCATGAATCTGGCATCCATCAGGACGGCATGCTGAAAAACGCCGAAACCTTCGAAATCATGCGCCCCGAAGACGTGGGTCTGTCTGGCACCTCTTTGCCGCTGGGCAAACACTCAGGCCGCGCCGCGCTGCGCGACAAGCTGGACACCTTGGGATACGAGGTTGGTGACAACCAGCTCAAAGACGTCTTTGTGCGCTTCAAAGATCTGGCGGACCGCAAAAAAGAAGTGTTTGACGACGACATCATCGCCCTGATGCGCACCGATAAAGACGCCGCAAATGACCGGTTGAAACTGATCACCCTGCGCGTCGCCTGCGGCACCGGCGGCCCGGCCGAGGCCACTTTGGTGATGGACATAGACGGCACAGAAACCACCGCCATCGAAAACGGTGACGGCCCGGTTGATGCGGCTTTCAAAGCCATTCGCCAATTGCACCCCAATGCCGCTCGTTTGGAACTCTACCAGGTGCATGCGGTCACTGAAGGCACCGATGCGCAAGCCACCGTGTCTGTGCGCCTGTCCGAAGACGGCATCGTTGCCACGGGCGAATCTGCCGACACCGACACGGTGGTGGCCTCTGCCAAGGCCTATATCCACGCGCTCAACCGCTTGTTGGTGCGCCGCGGCAAACTGGGCGAAGGTGCTGACGCCAAAGAAATCAACTACAAAGACGTCTCCTAAACGGACGGGGGCCAAGTGCCCCCGCCCCTTCGGTGGGCACCTTCCAGTCGACACGCGCGCCAGCGCCCTATTCACCTTTGCACAAATACTCTGGGGTGAGTGCTGAAACCTCTGGTTTCATCGCGAGGGGCAACGCCCCTAAAAAACGCCTACCCCAGCGCAGCAAACGCTTTTGACAGCCTTTGGGCCTCCGCCGCCAAGCCATAAGGCGCATTTATAATGAACATGCCGGACCCAACCATACGATGCCCCTCGCGAACGGGCGGGAATTCCACTTCATGGCGCAGGGTTTTAGGCAAATCCAGGCTCTCTAATTCCCAAACCATCTGCTCTTGGCTGCCATCTTTCAAAATCGGATACCACAACGCAATCACCCCGACATTCCACTTGCGATGCAACTTGGCAATAATGCCCGGTATACGCGTGTAATCGGTTTTGATTTCGTAACTTGGATCAATCAACATCAAACCGCGCCGCGGTGTCGGAGGGCATATCGCCTGAGCCATCTCAAAGCCGTCACGCCGATGGATCTTGGGCGCAAACATCGCCATTGCGTCTTCCAGCCCATCGCCCTCTTGCGGATGCAACTCAGCGAGGTGCATTTTATCCTGAGATCGCAACAGTTGCGCTGCCAACAAGGGTGAACCGCCATAGGCCGCGCTGCCAAAGCCGACGCGCACGGCTTGCAAGGCGCGCCGAAACGGGTGCTCTGCATCAAACCACTGTTCTGCAACACCAATTCCGGCCTCTGCCTCGCCGGTCTTCAACGCTTCTGGCGCATCCAATTGATACAAGCCGCGTCCCGCATGGGTTTCAATATAGCTTATAGGCTTGGGCTTCTGGCCCATATAATCCAACATCACGCACAGCAGCGCATGTTTTTGCACATCCGCCAAATTTCCGGCGTGATAAATATGCTGATAGCTAAGCATCGGTGCAATTCCAGTCCTAGTGATCGCCTCGACCTACCGCAGAATCGCGGACGACAACAGGTCCCATTTCACGCGCCACCCAGCATAATCTTGCTGCTCTGACGACCGCATTTTTAACCATTGCCCGAAACATGGCGGAATAACGCTGATTTCCAACCGCGCGGACTTCCACATGCCCCCACCCAGGCCTATAAGAGACCGGCCCAGACTCACCCAGAGTCGCGGGCTTATTTGAATCTTATTTCGGGGATCGGGGAATACATGCTGGGAAATCTGGGCGGGCTGTTCACGTCGGACATGGCGATCGACTTGGGCACAGCAAACACGCTGGTCTATGTCAAAGGCAAAGGCGTTGTGCTCTCCGAACCCTCTGTTGTCGCCTATCACATCAAAGACGGTGTGAAAAAGGTACTGGCCGTCGGCGAAGATGCGAAACTGATGTTGGGCCGCACCCCCGGCTCTATCGAGGCCATTCGCCCGATGCGCGAAGGGGTGATTGCTGACTTTGACACCGCCGAAGAAATGATCAAACATTTCATTCGCAAGGTGCATAAGCGCTCGACCTTTTCCAAACCCAAAATCATCGTCTGCGTACCACATGGGGCCACCCCGGTTGAAAAACGTGCGATCCGTCAGTCTGTGTTGTCCGCTGGGGCCCGCCGCGCCGGTCTGATTGCTGAACCTATCGCTGCCGCTATTGGCGCAGGCATGCCCATCACCGATCCTACCGGCAACATGGTTGTTGATATCGGCGGCGGCACAACCGAAGTTGCGGTTCTGTCCCTTGGTGACATCGTATATGCGCGCTCTGTGCGTGTTGGTGGGGACCGCATGGACGAGGCGATCATTTCTTACCTGCGTCGTCAGCAAAACCTGCTGGTCGGGGAATCCACCGCTGAACGCATCAAAACATCCATCGGCACCGCCCGCATGCCAGACGATGGCCGCGGCGCTTCGATGCAGATTCGGGGACGCGACCTGCTAAATGGCGTGCCAAAAGAAACCGAAATTTCACAGGCCCAGGTGGCCGAGGCACTGACAGAGCCAGTGCAGCAAATTTGCGAAGCTGTGATGACCGCGCTGGAGGCAACCCCACCAGATCTGGCTGCCGACATTGTGGACCGTGGCGTTATGCTCACCGGTGGCGGTGCTCTGCTAGGGGATCTTGACCTTGCCTTGCGCGAACAGACCGGCCTTGCGGTGTCCATCGCTGATGAAAGCTTGAACTGCGTGGCCCTCGGCACCGGCAAAGCCTTGGAATACGAAAAACAGCTGCGCCACGCGATCGACTACGAAAGCTGATCAGCCCATCGATCGGTTTTTCGAAAAACTTGGCAAGCCCCGGCCTGCCACCATATTCTATACAAACCTGTTCTGAACCAGAGGATTCATGGCCCGAGACAGAGCACAAGGCGAAGATTATGTCGCCCCACTCAAGCGGCTCTTGATTGGGATCCTTGTGGCGTGCCTGCTGGCAATCTTTCTGGTTTGGCGCATCGACAGCCCGCGTGTTGAACGTTTCCGCGCCATGGTCACTGACCGTTTTGTGCCCTCCTTTGAATGGGTTATGGCACCTGTCACCGGCACGATCAATCTGTTGCGCGATGTGCAAAGCTATCAGCGAGTTGTGGACCAAAACAAAGAACTGCGCCGCGAACTCCAGCAGATGAAAGCCTGGAAAGAAGCCGCGCTACAGCTTGAACAGGAAAACGCCCGCCTGTTGGACCTCAACAATGTGCGGCTTGATCCGCGACTCACCTTTGTGACCGGCGTGGTCTTGGCGGACAGCGGCTCGCCGTTTCGCCAATCGGTGCTGCTGAATATTGGTGCCCGCGATGGCATCATTGATGGCTGGGCCGCGATGGACGGCATCGGGCTGGTCGGCCGCATTTCGGGAGTGGGTCAAACCACAAGCCGCGTTATCTTGCTGTCTGACAGCTCATCGCGCATTCCCGCCACGATCCAGCCCTCTGGGCAAACCGCCTTGATTGTCGGGGACAACACCATCGCGCCCCATATCGATTTTCTGGAAAACAAAGACCAAATCCGCCCCGGCGACCGCATTGAATCCTCTGGGGATGGCGGCGTCTTCCCGTCCGGATTGCTGATTGGTCACGTGGCCTCTGATCCCGGTGGCCGCCTGCGTGTGCGCCTGTCAGCAGACTACGAACGTCTTGAATTCCTGCGGGTTTTGCGCGACCACGGTCAGGAAAAAATCACAGCGCCAGGGGAATTGATTGCCCCGGATACGCTTTTGCAAAGCAACATCGCACCAGAGGATCCATCGCTGTCACCCTCAGAAAACGAGGGTGGTGATGGCTGATAATGCCGAAACACGCCTCTGGATCATGCGCATCGCCTTTGCCGCCATGTGCTTGACCATCATGTATTGGCAATTGTTGCCGCTGGAAACCATTCCAAAACGCTGGACGGGGCCTGATCTTCTGATCACCCTGTGTTGTGTCTGGGTGCTGCGCCGCCCCACCTATGTGCCCGTCCTGCTGATTGCAGCGGCCTTTTTGCTGGCCGATTTCCTGTTTCAACGCCCGCCCGGCCTGATGGCCGCCGTTGTGGTGCTGGTCACGGAAAACCTGCGCCGTCGCTCTCAAACCATGCTTGATATGCCTTTCAGCGTTGAATGGCTGACCGCCGCCAGCGCCATGACGGCAATTGTGCTTGGCAATCGCATTCTATCTGCGGTGTTTTTTGTGGATCAAACCTCGCTAGGTCTCTCGCTGATCCAAGTCATCATGAGCGTCCTCGCCTACCCGCTCGTTGCGCTGTTTTGCTATGCCTTTCTGCGCCTGCGCAAAACCACGCCACGCGAACGGGACGGATTGGCAGGCCGCATATGAGACGCACCCCAGCGGACACAGCCGCTAGCCAAAATAAACTGACCCGGCGCGGCTTGCTTTTGGGTGGGGCCCAACTGGCCTTTATGGGCGGGCTTGGCCTGCGTATGCGCTACCTGCAGGTCGACCAAGCCGATGAGTTCCGCTTGCTCGCCGAAGAAAACCGCATCAACATTCGCCTGATCCCCCCGGCGCGTGGCGAAATCTTTGACCGAAACGGCGTGATCATCGCTGCCAACGAACCGTCATATCGCATCACCATGGTGCGCGAAGATGCGGGCAATGTGACCGAAGTCATCGCCCGTCTGTCGACCCTGATCGAACTTGATGACGGTGCACTCAACCGCGCCATGACTGAAATGGAGCGTTCCCCGCCCTTTCTGCCGGTCACCATCGCCGAGCGTATCAGCTGGGAAGAAATGTCCCGCGTTGCCGTCAACGCCCCCGCCCTGCCCGGCGTCACCCCCGAGGTCGGCCTGTCACGCAAATACCCGTTGGGCACCGAATTTGCCCATGTGATCGGCTATGTCGGCCCGGTCTCTGATTATGATCTGTCCAAGATCGAAGATCCGGATCAATTGCTCCTGATCCCGCGCTTTCAAATTGGCAAGGTTGGCATCGAGGCCAAACGCGAAACCAACCTGCGCGGCAAAGCTGGCACCAAACAGGTCGAAGTCAACGCCGTTGGGCGTGTCATGCGCGAGCTTGACCGCCGCGAAGGCCAAGCCGGTGACGATTTGCAACTGACCATCGACCAAAAGCTGCAAAGCTATGTTCAAGCCCGCCTTGGCGAGGAAAGCGCAGCCGCGGTTGTCATGGATTGTAAGTCCGGTGATATCCTTGCGATCAACTCGGCGCCCAGTTTTGATCCAAACCTCTTTGTGCGCGGCATCTCCGTGGCGGACTACGGCCTCTTGACCGAAAATAGCCACCGCCCACTGGCGACAAAATCCGTTCAAGGCACCTATCCGCCCGGCTCCACATTCAAAATGGTGGTCGCGCTGGCCGCCCTCGAAGCGGGCATCATCAATTCAGAAAGCACCTATTGGTGCCCCGGCCACCTGACAGTTTCAAACCGGCGCTTCCATTGCTGGAAGCGTGGCGGCCACGGGCACATGAATCTGGAAACTGCCATCCGCGAGAGCTGCGATGTGTTCTTTTATGAATGCGCACTCGAAGTGGGCATCGAAAACATCACCAATATGGCCAATCGTCTGGGCCTGGGTGTGAAACACGGCATCCCCATGTCAGCGGTGGCCTCTGGCCTGACCCCCACAAAAGCCTGGAAACAGCGCAACCGCGACAGCCCATGGGTGATTGGGGACACCGTAAACTCGTCGATTGGACAAGGCTTTGTGCTGGCGTCACCTTTGCAACTTGCGGTGATGACCGCCCGTCTGGCCTCGGGCAAGGCCTTGGAGCCGCGACTGGTAAAGTCGGTCAACGGCATCGACCAATCCGCCCCCCCCGATGAAATCCCCAAGCTGGATGTGAACGCCAATCACCTGCGCATCGTACGCAAAGCCATGTATGCGGTGTCAAACAACCGCAAAGGCACGGCCTATAGCCAGCGCATCATTGCAGACGATTTCCGACTTGCGGGCAAAACCGGCACCAGCCAGGTGCGCAACATCACCGCCGCCGAGCGCCGCGCTGGTGTCATCCGCAACGAAGACCTGCCCTGGGAGCGCCGCGACCACGGCCTGTTTGTGAATTTCGCCCCCTATGACGATCCCCAAATCGCGGTGGCCGTGATCATCGAACATGGCGGCGGGTCCTCTGCGGCCACCCCCGTCGCCCGCGACATCACATTACAAGCGCTTTACGGCGGTGATCCACCGCTTGACGCCTATCCACGCAAGGACCGTGCCCGCATCAAAGCGCAACAAGAAAGGCTGCGCCGCGAATTCCCGCAATTGCGTAGCACGGGACGAGATCGCGCATGAGCTATCTAGAACATTCCGTCAAAACCGTCCCAACTGGCCTGCGTAAGGTGCTGCACCTGAATTGGCCCTTGGTTTTGCTTTTGGCCTCGGTGGCGGGCATCGGATTCCTGATGCTCTATTCTGTGGCGGGCGGCGACTTTGCCCCTTGGGCCTCTGCGCAAATGAAACGGTTTGTCATGGGGCTTGGGCTGATGTTCGCCATCGCCATGGTGCCAATCTGGTTCTGGCGCAACGTCTCAGGCGTGCTCTATGCCGGGTCATTGATCCTGTTGGTTCTTGTCGAATTCATGGGGTCTGTGCAAATGGGAGCCCAGCGCTGGATTGACCTTGGCTTTATGCGGCTGCAGCCCTCAGAGCTGATGAAAATCACCCTGGTGATGTTTCTGGCCGCCTATTACGATTGGTTGCCCGCGCAAAAGACCTCAAAACCGCTGTGGATTATCCTGCCGATTTTTATCATTCTGGTGCCCACCTATCTTGTGCTGCGCCAGCCCGACCTTGGGACTTCGCTGCTCTTGCTGATGGGCGGGGCGATTGTCATGTTCATGGCCGGGCTACACTGGGGCTATTTCGCCGCAGTTTTTGCGCTTGGCATCGGTGTGGTCACTGCAGTCTTCCAATCGCGCGGCGCGTCTTGGCAACTCTTAAAAGACTATCAATATCGCCGCATCGATACGTTTTTGGACCCAGCTTCTGATCCTCTGGGCGCGGGCTACCACATCACCCAATCCAAAATCGCTTTAGGGTCTGGAGGCTGGACCGGACGAGGCTTCATGCAAGGCACCCAAAGCCGGTTAAATTTTCTGCCAGAAAAACACACCGACTTTATTTTCACCACTTTGGCCGAAGAATTTGGCTTTATTGGTGCCGTGTCCTTACTCGGGCTCTACGCCCTGATCATCCTGTTCTGCATCAGCTCAGCCATTGCCAACAAAGACCGCTTTTCTGCCCTGATGACCATGGGGATTGCCGGTACTTTCTTTCTGTTCTTCTCGGTTAATATGTCGATGGTCATGGGCATGGCCCCGGTGGTCGGCGTGCCCCTGCCCTTGGTCAGCTACGGCGGTTCTGCCATGTTGGTCCTCATGGTGGCCTTTGGCATGATCCAAAGCGCCCATGTACACCGCCCAAGGTAACCTCGCCTAGTCCTTCAACCCTAATGCCGCCCGCATAATGGCCTGCACCGGGCGATCCCGATCCTTGCGCCAAGTCAGCAATCCAACCTCTCGACTGGCCGACAATGGTGTAAAAACCAGATCGTCAGCCTGTGGCTTCATCCCAGCCCACATTGGCAAAACCGCTCGCCCCAAACCATCACGCACCAATTGCGTGATGGTTTCAACCGCATCCATTTCGCAGATGATTTCAGGCGCAGCATAAGCCGCCTTCAACGCCCGCCAACATTTGGCACCACCCCAAGTCTCGCGAATATAGGCAATGAACGGCGCATCAAGCGCCAAGTCCGGTCGCGCAAAAACCCCAATCTTTTGCTCGCACATTCTCAGAAATTGCATCGTTTTGGGCAGTTCAAAGGGCGGCTTCACCATCAAGGCTGCATCCAGTTCCCCCCGTTCAAACCGCGCGAACAGTTCCTGCGACGAGCCAGGCAACAAGCTCAGCTCAATCTCTGGTGCCTCGGCCCGCAATCGATGCACCAATGGCACGCCATTCACACCCAACATGGTCGAAATGGCCCCGACGCGCAAAGCACCTTGCAGCTGATCTTGTACCAACGTTGCATCCAGCCCGGCGCGCAATTGCAGCAGCCTGCGCAGGTCCGGCAAGATCAACAGACAGTCTGGCGTCGCCGTCATCGTCCGCCCATCCCGCAACAACAAGGCCACCTTTAACTCCGCCTCAAGCGCAAGAATACGTTGCGACACCGCAGCGGGCGTCACATTCAATCGCCGCGCCGCACCTGCAACAGACCCAAGATCCACCGCCCAGATCAGGCTTTCTATAAATCTCAAATCCATAGTTTTTCTTATGTCTGAAACCACAATAACAAGCTAGCCTATTTATTGTCCCCGCTGTTATCCTTGCCACAGTAGCAAAGGACCTTTGAACATATGAGCATTTTTCACCTCGCCTATCATGTTGATGACCTAGGTGCCGCGCGGCAGTTTTATGGTACCCTGCTGGGGTGTCCCCAAGGCCGCAGCACCGACACATGGGTGGATTACAATTTCTTTGGCCACCAAATTTCACTGCACCTTGGCGCGCCTTTTGCCAGCACAAACACCGGACAGGTCGGTGCTCACAGCGTGCCCATGCCACATCTGGGTGTCATTCTGCCGATGGCAGACTGGCAAGCGTTGGCCGACCATCTGCGCCAAAGCGCGCTTGTGTTCGAGCTAGAGCCACAAATCCGCTTTCAGGGACAAGCCGGCGAGCAGGCCACGATGTTCTTTCGCGACCCGGCTGGCAATGCTATCGAAATCAAAGGATTTGCCAATATGTCAGAGGTCTTCGCCAAATGATCAACGTGTTGTTTGCCGCCGGTACTGAAAACTGGACAGACTACCAATCCCCGCTCATTCAGGCTTTTCAAGCCGCAGATCTCGACGTCGATCTCAGCCTATCCCATGCCCCGCAACAAACCGACTATATCATCTACGCCCCCAGCAGCGACCTGCAGGATTTCGCACCCTATCAGAATTGCAAAGCCGTGCTCAGTCTCTGGGCGGGGGTAGAGAAAATTGTCAGCAACCAAAGCCTGACCATGCCGCTCTGCCGCATGGTGGATCCGGGGCTCACCCAAGGCATGGTGGAATGGGTCACCGGGCATTGCCTGCGCTACCACCTAAATATCGACGCATCCCTCGCCACGCCAAACGGCATTTGGCAACCCAAAGTGCCGCCGCTAGCCCAAGAACGCCACATAACAATTCTCGGCCTCGGCCAGCTCGGCCAAGCCTGCGCCATTGCGCTCTCACAGCTGGGCTTTCAAGTCACCGGTTGGTCACGCAGCCCAAAAACGCTGGCAAATGTCACTTGCACCCATGGCCAAGACGGGTTGCAACAGGCGCTCAGCACAGCCGAAATCCTGATCCTGTTGCTGCCCAACACGCCCGCCACCGACAACACGCTCAACGCAAAAACCCTTGCGCAATTGCCCCAAAGCGCACGCATCATTAACCCGGGCCGTGGCAGTCTGATAGAGGACGCCGCCCTCTTAGACGCGCTCAACAGCGATCACATTGCCCACGCCACATTGGATGTTTTTCGCCAAGAACCGCTGCCCGCAACTGATCCCTATTGGGCACATCCAAAGGTTACGGTCACACCGCATATTGCCGCTGACACTCGTGCCAGCACCGCAAGCCAAGTGATTGCAGAAAACATCCGCAGAGGCCAAGCCCAGCAACCGCTGCTGCACCTGGTTGACCGCAGCTCTGGCTATTAACCGCGCCGCGCCTTCATCTTTCTAAAAATACTCCCGCCGGAGGCGGTCAACACCGCGCACTAACGCAGTTTTGGCGGTTTTTGCGGATCGCTTCCAGGCGCAATCGGCACGTGCTCTACCGCCACCTCTGGTTCTGGCAAATCAAATCGCAAGCCAACCCGCGCCAATTGCGCGGCCACTGGATCAGAGCTGTCAAAAAAGCCCACGTCAAGCGCGCCTGCGTCAATGCCACTAAATGTCAGCGCCTCTGAAACCGCCTTGGCCAAGGCCCCCTGTGCCTCTGGCACCGCGCCGACAAAACCCAACATATGAGACCGCACACCGTTCTCATAGGTGGTGCCCACCAAATAGGCCCAGCGCGCCAGACCCACTGCGGTCGACAATTTCGCATCCAGCGATGTGATCAGCACCTCGGGCAATCCCGCTGGCGCACTAAAGGCGTCGACCCGCGTTTCCACTTCGTCCGGCGCATTGTCTAATGTGTCAACCAGCCAGCCCAGCGCCTCTGCCGGGATCAAAATCGACGACGGTGCCACGTCCAGATTGACCCCCAACCCGATGCCCGAAGGGGCCAGCATCTGTGCAACCATACGGCCTGACAACGCCACATAGGGGGCCGCCTTGCCAACAAATTCCGACAGGCGCTCCTCGGTATCAAACACCAGCACAAAGGACTGATCCTGCACCTCAAATACCTCAGGCGAAATACTCTCGCCCTCCACCTCTTTGGTCAGCAATAAAAACAGCTCTGCATCCGCCAGCCGTTCATAAAACCGCAAGCGTGCCGCATCGTCACCCTGCGCGCCCTGCATCGCCGCATGGGCTGTGTCCAAAGGGGTATCTGTCATCTTAAAGCCTCCGTGACTGCCCCCCGCAATGCAGGCAACAGCGCCGCTTCAAACCAAGGGTTTTTCTTGATCCACCCAGTATTGCGCCACGACGGATGAGGCAAGGGAAAGACACGCGGCGCATGATCGCGCCACTGCATCACGGTTTCGGTTACAGAGCCGGATTTCAAATGCCATTTCTGCGCATGGCCCCCCACCAATAGCGTCAGCCTGACATCGCGTAGCTGCGCCATCACCCGCGCCCGCCAACTGCGGGCACAGATCGGCGGTGGCGGCAAATCAGACCCTTGGGCATTATAACCGGGAAAGCAAAACGCCATCGGCACAATCGCTAGGCGGGATTTGTCATAAAACACATCCTCGCCCACCCCCATCCAGGCGCGCAACCGATCCCCTGACGGGTCGGTAAAAGGCTTGCCACTGTCATGCACCCGCGCCCCAGGTGCCTGCCCGGCAATCAAAATCCGCGCACTTGGCTGAAACCAAACCACGGGCCGTGGCCCATGCCCCGAATGCGTCGCCGCAAAGCGATCTGCACAATGGCGACAAGATTGAATGTCACGCTCTAAAGTCATCTCGCAACTTCGCCAATCTACTGTCAAAGAACAAGACCCAGAAAACCTGCTTCAAAAGCGGCTAAGCTGCGATTACAACTATTCTCTTGCGCTGGGTCTACGACCGTCCAGAGCAACAATTGGCTTTCTCTGCATTCGTTTATGGTTAATAGAACGGAAGCACTGGCAAATATCGCACCCTTGCCGCTACTGTTGTTAAACAGCATTCTTGAGGTCGTCGTGAACAGCCAACTAACAATAGCAGCACATATTCTTGCTGTCCTAGCACACCACAAAGACGATGGAGCAGTCACCTCCGAGGTGCTTGCCCAAGGATTTGGCACCAACCCTGTTGTTATCCGGCGTGTTCTGTCACGGCTAAAAAAGGCTGGTCTAATTTCGGGTCGTGCAGGCGCTGGTGGTGGCAGCGTCCTATCAAAATCGCCAGAAAAAATCACTTTACGCGACGCCTACGAGGCCATTTCGGACGAGGCAAGCCCAGTTCTTGTGCGCCACCGTGGACACTGTGATGACGGCGCGGAAATCGGGCCTGTTATTGCCGATTACTTGAACGAACTGTCGCGGGATGCTGAACTGGCAATGCTCAGAAGTCTCGAGGCCGTCAATGTGAATGATCTCACAAAAGAGATTGGTAAACGCCTAAAGCCCACCACCTAAAAACGCCCAAAAAGCACTGACAGAAACGCTCTGTTGCTATTGGTAACTCCCTATGTTACCGATCAAGAAAGTTATCAGTAACAACAGCTGTTACTGAATTAAATTCGGAGTAAAGAAGATGAGTTCGGCCAGCAAAGCTTTCAAAGAAATGAACCGCGCAGAGCGCGGGATCTTCATCGGGACGCTCATTTGGATCCTCCTTCAATTATCTCGTTTCATTGCAGTGGTTCTCATAAATGACATCAACGATGGCTTGGCATCCGAAGCATGGCGCTATCCCGCATATCTTGATTTGTTCGCCGCAGTGCTAGCTTTTCCGTTGATCTGGGCTGTCTGGGCGCGCCGCGAGCTACTCACTTGGGCGGCTCTGGTCATTTATTGGACGATCTCGATCGTGGACCATATCGGGAATTTCGTCACAACCACTTTCGTTGGCCCCCCGACCATCGCCGAAGGAATGGAAAACCCCTACCTCGTTCCGGCAATTCAGACTGCGCTGGATGTTGTCTTCCTTGCGGTGTTGTTCATCCCACTTGGTCGCGACTTGTTCTTTCAACCGCAAAACTAACCAGCCAAAAAAACCAAATCACCGAATGCTGCTGCGCGCGCCATGTGCCATTGGCGGCCAGCTCATGTGCCGCGCAGCCTATGCCCTGTTGATCACAAGTCTGACCGAGACTCTATCGCTAGGTCGCAAATATCCCGGCTTTCACTCAACAGCCCCCATTCATTTCGAATTCTATCGAAATAAAACTTGCGCGACTCGTTTATTTCTATAATTCTAGAAATATGAAACATACAGACCCCCAAGATCTCTCCCTCGAAGTCGCCGCCTCGACCTTTGCCGCCCTTGGGTCCGAACAACGTTTGGCTGTGTTGCGCGTTCTGGTGCGCGCGGGGGCCGAAGGGCTTTCGATTGGCGCCTTGGGCAAACGCGCCAAGGTGACAGGCTCAACCCTGACCCATCATATGAAAATTCTGACCCAGGCCGGGCTGGTTACCCAAGAAAAACAAGGCCGCAGCATCATTTGTGCTGCCGTTGCTTTTGACGAGGTGCGCGCCCTCTCGGAATTTTTGCTGCAAGAATGCTGCGCAGATGCGCTCAATCAGGATCATGATCATGGCTGACATCCCCCATTCTCACGCAAAACCGCTGTTGAAACGCATCGACAATGCTTGGTTGGCATTGATCCTATTGCTGCTCGGCCTCGCCCTGTTTGACCGGGCGCAGTTCTTCCCCACCCTCAGCTTTGCGTTTGGGGCGCTTGGCGACACAGCCCCCTTTATCGCCTTTGCGGTGCTGGCAATTGGCTACCTCAAAGCCACCGGTGCCGAAAACATCCTCGCCAAGGCCTTTGTGGGCCGCGAAAGCCGCATGATCATATTTGCAGCCATGCTGGGCGGCCTCGCTCCGTTTTGTTCCTGCGAAGTCATTCCCTTTATCGCGGCGCTTTTGGCCGCGGGCACACCTTTATCCGCCGTGATGGCCTTTTGGCTGGCCTCGCCCCTGATGGATCCGGCGATGTTTTCGGTGACCGCGGGCCAGCTTGGCTTTGACTTTGCCATCGCCAAAACGCTTGCGGCCGTGGGCCTGGGGGCCTTTGGCGGCTTTGCCACCATGGCCTTTGCCAAAACGGTGGTCTTTGCGGACCCATTGCGGGAAAAACCGCAGGTTGGCGGATGCTGCGGCACCCAAGCCCCGTTCTCTGCCAAACCGGTCTGGACCTTCTGGATCGACGCCACCCGTCGTCAGGTCTTCAAAGAAACCACGCTTGAAAATGCGCTGTTTTTGTTCAAATGGCTGGCCCTCGCCTATGTGATCGAGGCCCTGATGATCCACTACATCCCCGCCGAATGGATTGCGACCTTCTTGGGCGGCGACGGCATGGTGCCAATCTTGCTGGGCGCATTGGTGGGGGCACCGGCCTATTTGAACGGTTTTGCCGCTGTGCCACTGGTGGATGCGCTTTTGCAACAGGGCATGGCCAATGGGGCCGCCATGAGTTTCATGCTGGCAGGCGGCGTCAGCTGCATTCCTGCTGCCATCGCAGTCTGGGCTCTGGTAAAGCCACGAATTTTTGTCGCCTATCTTGGGTTTGCACTGGTTGGCAGCTTTGTTGCAGGTCTCATTTGGCAAGCCGTCGCCTAGGCCGACGATTCTTTGGTTGGGCTGAGACCACTATAATTTGTGCGCCCACAGCATGCGGCCTACCAATGTTTTGGTAGGGCTCCGCAGTTTCAGTCTCAAAACCGAAATATCTCGCGTTACAATTTCCCCAAATCCCCACCGGATTCCGTTGCCCAGCTGCAAGACTTGGGATATTCCGGTTCAAACAAAAACGTGGGGAGAAACAATGTACCGTGTCTGGAATTTCTTAACGAATTATTCATTACTGTTGATTATCGGGGCGGTAACAGCATTGTTTTGGGCCAATACCAACCCAGAAACATATCATCATTTCGTTGAATTTGTGATCTGGGAAGATGCGCCAATTGGCCATATGCACCACGGTCACCGCACTTTAACCCTGCATTATTTAGTGAATGACTTACTGATGGCGCTGTTCTTTGCGATGGCGGCCAAAGAAGTCTGGGAAGCTGTGGTCCTCAAAGAAGGCTCGCTGCGCGGCAAAAAAGCCGCCACGCCACTATTTGCCACCGCAGGCGGCATGTTTGGCCCCATCGGTGTATATTTGGGCCTGGCCTTTTTCATGGGGTCTGACACCTATAGTGCCGTTGCAAACGGTTGGGCGATCCCAACCGCAACAGACATCGCCTTCAGCTATCTGGTCGGCCGCATTGTCTTTGGTGCAGGTCACCCCGCCGTGCGTTTCCTATTGCTCTTGGCGATTGCCGACGACGCTGCGGGCCTGATTATCCTGGCAATCTTCTACCCATCTGGTGAACTCGCGCCAGAATGGCTGCTGATTTCCCTCGCCGCCGCGATCCTGGTGTTTGTGATCTTCAACTGGTTGCCGCGCAGAATGGACAAAGGCAACGAAAACCGCCCCAACTCCACTTGGGTGCGCAAGAACTTGCATTTTGTGCCCTATGCGGTTGCCGGTGCAATCAGCTGGTATGGCTTTATGCGCTCAGGTTTGCACCCGGCTCTGGGTCTCTTGCCCATCGTGCCCGCCATTCCACACGCAGATCGCGCCTTTGGCTTCTTCTCCGAAGCTGAAAGCCACCTGCATGATTTGCTCAACGTGATCGAACACGCGTTAAAGCACCCGGTCGAGGTAATCCTGTTCTTCTTTGGCCTGCTCAATGCCGGCGTAGAATTCAGCTCTATCGGCGACGCCACCTGGCTGGTTCTCGCGGGTCTGTTGATTGGTAAACCGCTTGGTATTCTGGCCTTTGGCTGGTTTGCCGCTGTGCCGCTTAAACTGGGCATTCCCCAGGGCATGCGCATCATCGATCTGGTGGTCATTGGCTGTGTCGCGGCCATCGGCTTTACCGTCTCGCTGTTTGTCGCTTCTGTGGCCTTCGCTCCTGGCGATGTCCAAGACGCTGCCAAAATGGGGGCCCTGTTCAGCTTTGCCGCTGCCATTGTCTCGATTGTTGTCGGCAAACTGACACGCGTGCAAAAAGCCGAACTGGCACCAGCCGAGTAGGCCCAAGGCTTAAAAAGCTCAAAAACTCTGGAAACCGGTGCCTCTGCGCCGGTTTCTTGCCTTTATTTTGCCTAATTCCCCAGACATATATTGTCAGAACGGGGGCAATACAGACATAATACGAACAAGATCCCATGACGGGACATTAATCATTCTCTGCTAACAGAGAAGACTTAGGCAGAGCAGCGCCGGAGCAGATCAATGCTCGAATTTGAAAATGTCAGCAAGTCCTTTTGGACGGGCACGCAGCGCAAGGTGATCCTTGATCGCGTTTCTTTTCGCGTGGAAGTTGGCAATTCTTTGGGCATCCTCGCCCCCAATGGCAGTGGTAAAACCACGCTGGTCAATATGATGGCCGGGCTTGAAAAGCCTGACGAAGGCGAAATTCGCCGCGAATGCCGGGTCTCCTTCCCTCTGGGCTTTATGGGCGGGGTCGTCAACAAACACACCGCCGTGGAAAACAGCCGCTATATCGCCCGGCTTTACGGCCTTGATCCTGACTACGTCGAGGCGTTCTGCCGCTGGCTTTGTGGCCTTGATGAATATTTTGACCAGCCGCTGGGCACCTATTCGTCCGGCATGCGCGCCCGGTTTACCTTCTCGCTTATGCTGGCGCTTGATTTTGACATCTATCTTGTGGACGAAGGCATGCCCTCCTCGACGGATGTTGAATTCAACCGCAAGGCCGGCGAAGTTCTGCGCGAACGTCTGCGCACCACAACAATGATTATCGTGTCACACCAGCCTAAAACCCTGGAAAAATTTGCCCGTTCTGCCGCCGTTTTAGTGAATGGGCAACTTCACATGTTCGACACCTTGGAAGAGGCAAAGCAACTCTATGACTACCAAACCCAAGGCTAAGAAATTTCGCATAAAACGCAGCGCGCCACCCGCCGCCGCTGTTAGCGCACCCGCGCCTGCTTCAAACCTAGCCGAAGATCTCAGCCCAGCGCCAGAAACCGTATTGCCGCCCAAGCAAGATCCTCAACCGGAAGCGCCGCAATCCGCGCCAGAGCCGGAAATGCCACAAGTGGCCGCTGTGTCTGATCCCGTGCCAGCCGCAGCCGGATCTGACCGTGCCGCCCGCCGTCAGGCCCGCCTCAGTCGTTCAGCCGAACGCCGCGCCAAACTGACCTCGGTCAGCGACGCCCCCGACAATGACCCCATGCCCACCTCTACCGAGGAAGACATGGGCGGTTTGGCCGCCGCAATGGAAGCGCCCGGCGACACGCCAGCGGCACCCGCGCCTGCCGCCAAACCCCGCTCGACCACGGCGCCGCCGTCTTCAATCCCGCCACCTGCGCCTGCGGCCGCCGTGCCGCCAGAACAGGAAATCGCCCAGATCCGCCAAGAGGGGCTGACTGGCCGTCAATTGCGCATGGCCCGCCGTCTGGCACAAAAGCACGGGATGGCCGCCACCTCTGATTACGACGCAGTGCGCCTGCTGCGCTCCCAAGGCCTAGATCCGTTCCGCCGTGCCAATATGCTGGACATGGCCGCGCCCGACGCGCCGGTTGCCGCCAGCAACGTACAATTGCCACAGACCCAACCTGTGGGCACACCAAATCTGCCTTCGATGGAAACCGCTTCGCCCACCGAACGCCGCGTGCGTGAAATCGGCGACATCCAAAAAGACATCGCCCGTCGGCGCCGCCGCAAAAGCTTCTTGATGATCTCGCGTTTGGCGGCCTTTGTCATGCTGCCAACGATTTTGGCCGGGTGGTATTACTACAATATCGCCACCCCGATGTACGCCACCAAATCCGAATTCCTGATCATCCAATCTGAATCCACCGGTGCGGGTGCGGGCCTGTTTTCTGGCACCCCGCTGGAAGGCAACAAGGATTCAATTTCGACCCAATCCTATCTGCAATCCAAGACCGCGATGCTACGTCTGGAAGAAGACGTTGGCTTTAAATCGGTGTTTGCGGACCCATCCATTGATCCGCTTCAACGGCTGGAAGAGAACCCAACCAACGAAGAAGCCTATAAAATCTACCAAAAATACGTCAAAATTGGCTATGATCCCACCGAGGGCGTCATCCGCATGGAGGTCTCTGCCCCCGATCCAGAGGTCTCAGCCGAGTTCTCGCGGGCGCTGATCGCCTATGCAGAAGAAACCGTGGATGGCCAATCTCAGCGCAAACGCGAAGACCAAGTGAAAGATTCCCGTCGCAGTCTGGACGAGGCAAAAGCCGACCGTCGTGCGGCGCAATTGGCGCTGGTGAAACTGCAGGAAAACTCGGTGCTTGACCCCGAAGGCCTGATTGCCAGCCTGCGCCAGCAAATCAGCACCTATGAAATCGAACTGCAAGAAAAGCAATTGTTCCTGACCGCCCTACTGGACAACCCGCGCCCCAACCAGGCCCGCGTTGACGGAGCCAAAGGTGATATCCGCCGCCTGCAAGACGTGCTGACAGCCCTGCGCGAACGTATGGGGGCCGCCCGCGAAGGCGAAAACTCTTTGGCCAGCCAAACCTCGGCCATTCAAATTGCCCAAGCCGATCTGGCCACCGCAGATCTGATCATGCAATCGGCTTTGCAAACCCTAAAACAAACCGAGCTCGAAGCCAGCCGTCAGGTGCGTTACCTCACCACATCCGTGGCCCCGGTCGTGTCCCAAGACCCCAGCTATCCTCGCAGCTTTGAAAATACGGTTCTCGCCCTGCTGATCTTTTCAGGCATTTACCTGATGATCTCACTCACGGCCTCGATCCTACGCGAACAAGTCTCGGGCTAGCCCTCCGAACCATAGTCACCGAGACTAGTAAAGGGGCGCGTCAAGCGCCCCTTGCCAATTTCATTCTACGCCGCCAAACCGCGCCCCTTTAACAGGGCCTCGACTCCCGGCAATCGACCACGGAAGCGTTTGTAAAGCTGATCGGCTTCAACCGAGCCACCCGTGGACAGAATATGCTCTTCCAAAGCCTTGGCCCGTTCCGCATCAAACGCCCCGCCCGCCTCTTCAAAGGCCGCAAAGGCATCTGCATCCATCACCTCTGACCACATATAGCTGTAATAGCCGCTGGAATATCCGTCGCCCGCAAACACATGCGCAAAATGCGGCGTTGCATGGCGCATGGTAATCGCCTTGGGCATGCCCAGCGCTTCTAACACTTCGGCCTGACACGCCATCGGGTCCGCCGGGGCCGCGCCATCATGAAACGCCAAATCCACCAAGGCCGAGGCCACATATTCCACGGTGCCAAATCCCATGTCGAAATTCGCCGCGTTCAGCACCCGCTCCAACATCTCTTGCGGCATCGCCTCACCGGTCTCAGCATGTGTGGCAAATCTCTGCAACACCTCTGGCACATCCAGCCAATGTTCATACAGCTGGCTTGGCAGCTCGACAAAATCGCGCGCCACCGACGTGCCCGAAATGCTTTCATAGGTCACGTTGCTTAACATCTGATGCAGCGCATGACCAAACTCATGAAACAAAGTGCGCGCATCGTCATAAGACAGCAGCGCCGGGTCAGATTTCGCAAAGTTGCACACGTTGATCACCACAGGGGCCTGCACCTTTGGGTATTTGGCCTGCGCCCGCATCGCCGAGCACCACGCGCCCGATCGTTTTGAACCACGTGCAAAATAGTCGCCGATGAACACCGCCACATGTGCGCCGTTCCGCGTGACCTCCCAGGCGCGGCAATCTTCGTGATACAGCGGCACATCCAGGGGCTTAAATTCCAGCCCAAACAGCCGGTTGGCACAGTCAAACGACGCCTCGATCATGCGATCAAGCTGCAAATAGGGCTTCAGAATGGCCTCGTCCAAATCATGCTCTGCCTTGCGGCGTTGCTCTGCATAATAGCGCCAATCCCAGGCCTCAAGGTCGCCGTTCACCCCATCGTCATGCATCATCTGCGTCAACACATCAGCGTCCGCATTCGCCTGCGCCTTGGCCGGTTCCCAAACTGACATCAGCAGATCGCGCACCGCCTCTGGCGTCTTGGCCATCTCGGTTTCCAACTTATAGGCCGCAAAGTTAGCATAGCCCAAAAGCTGCGCCCGCTCTTGCCGCAACGCCAGGATCTCGGCGGCAATCCCCCGGTTATCTGTCTCGCCCCCATTCGCCCCCCGCGCCGCCCAAGCCGCAAAGGCGGTCTCGCGCAAATCGCGGCGTGGTGAAAATTGCAAGAACGGCGTGATCAAAGACCGCGACAAGGTCACCACCGGCCCATCTTTGCCTTTCTCCGCCCCCGCCGCCCGGGCCGAGGCCACGACAAACTCTGGCAGGCCCTCCAGATCATCTTCTGCCAGTTCCATGAACCAATCGCGTTCATCGGCCAGCAGGTTTTGCGTAAACTCGGTGCCCAAAACCGCCAATCGCGATTTGATCGCCTTCATCCGCACATCCGCATCCCCTTCGAGTGCCGCGCCCCCCCGCACAAAGCCCCGGTGGGTCAACATCAACACCCGCTGCTGTTCATCTGTCAGCGCCAATCTATCCCGCGCCTCCCAAACAGCCGCAACCCGGCCAAACAACACTTTGTTAGATGAAATCTCTGCACTATGGGCGGCCAAAGCCGGCGAAAAATCCCGCATCAACGCATCGCGCGCCGGATTACTATCTGCACCCGCAACCGTATAAAAAACCGACAACACCCTATCCAGGTCATCCCCTGCCGCCTCCAGCGCCTCGACCGTATTGGCAAACGTCGGGGCCTCGGCATTTTCGGCAATCGCCGCGATCTCTGATTTATGCGTCTCTAAGGCCTTGGCAAAAGCAGGTGCAAAATCATCATCAGACACCGCATCAAAAGGTGCCAGTTCAAACGGGGTTGTCCATGCAGACAAAAGCGGGTTGCTCATCGGATTCTCCTTTGCCATGACCCTAGGCTTTCGCAAAGAATCCGCAACGCAAGATTAGATGCAGCTCTGCGAAACATTTTGGACGCGCGAATCGTACGTTTCAGCGCCTCAAACGTACAAATTGTACAAATAACCAAACATTAAGACCCCGGCCTTAACCGCCGCAAACCGGGCAACTCTCGCGCCGTTTCAGGCTGAACTTGCGGCTTTCGCCATACAGGGCGTCATAAATCAACATCTGCCCACGCAGGCTTTCTCCGGCCCCGGTCAAAACCTTGATGGCTTCGACCGCCATCATCGATCCAACCACCCCGGGCAAAGGCCCGATCACCCCGGCCTCTGCACAATTTGGTGCCAGATCTGCGGCGGGCGCTTCTGGAAAAACACATTGATAACAAGGTGCGTTTTGGGCTGGATCAAACACGCTAAGCTGGCCTTCCCACTGGGTCAAAGCCCCTGAAATCAAAGGTTTTTTCATGCGAACACAACTTTGATTGACCAGATATCTGGTGGCGAAGTTATCAGTGCCATCCAACACAATGTCATAATCTGAAATCAGCGCGTCGGCGGCATCTTCAGTTAGGCGACGCTCATAGGGCTGCACCACAACAGCCGGGTTTTGCGCCCGCATTACCGCCGCCGCCGAGTGCACCTTCGGGGTGCCAATGGCATCATCCGTATGGATCACCTGCCGCTGCAGGTTCGAGTTTTCAACCTGATCATCGTCAACCACCCCAATTGTGCCCACGCCCGCCGCGGCCAGATACAGCAAAGCCGGCGATCCCAACCCACCAGCACCGACGACCAACACTTTGGAATCTTTCAATTTTTTCTGCCCGACACCGCCAACTTCGCGCAACACAATATGGCGCGCATACCGGTTTAATTCAGTCTCTGAAAACACCCCAACTTGCGGTTTTGCCTCAGGGGTTTTGACACGGTTTTTTAAGCTCCGTATCCCAAACACATAGGCCACAAGGATGGCAACCAAGCCTCCGAACACCCCCCAGCCCCGCAGGCTGCCGCCAATAAACACACGTAATTCATGCCCCTCCGGAAAGGCAAAATGCACCCCCAGAACCGCAACATATAGAATAATAAGCATGATATACCGCTGTATCTTGGGGGTCTTAAACAAGATTCCCAACCCCCAAATCACTAAGGCAGCGAAAAAAACGGCAAACATCACGCCACCCCGGTTGACCCGAAACCACCGCTGCCACGGTCTGTTTCACTCAGATTATCATCCAAAACAAACTGCCCCTGCACCACAGGAGCCACCACAATCTGCGCAATCCGCATCCCATGCGTGACCTGAAACGCCATGTCCCCAGAATTCAAAACAATCACCCCCAATGGACCACGGTAGTCACTGTCGATCGTGCCGGGACTATTTGGCAAAGTGATGCCATGCTTTAACGCCATCCCTGATCTTGGTCGCACCTGAACTTCAAAACCCAAGGGGATTTCAAGCCGCAAGCCGGTGGGGATCAGCGCGCGCGCGCCTGGCTGCAACACCAGCCCATCCCTTTGATCTAAAGGGAAATTTGCACGAATGTCTGCGCCTGCGGCCCCCGCAGTCTCATAGGAGGGAAGCGCGATTTCACGGTCTGCATTTTCCAACCAACTCAGCTTAATAGCGACCACGCCAACCTCTTCATCTTTCTAAAAATACTCTCGCCAAAGGCGTCCTAGTCAAGCGCCTGTGCAATGCGGTCAGCCAATTGCCGCGCCACATCGTCTTTGCTCATTTTAGGCCAATGCTCTGCACCATCATCAGAAATCAACACCACCGTATTGTCGCGCCCGCCCATGATACCGGTTTCGGGACTCACGTCATTGGCAACAATCCAATCACATTTTTTGCGTTGGCGCTTGGCCGTGGCATTGTCGATCACGTCATTGGTTTCAGCTGCAAACCCAACAACCAGCTTGGGTCGTCCGTGCTCCAGCTGTGACACATAAGCCAAAATATCCGGGTTCTCTGCAAAATTCAGGCTGGGCAAGGCTCCTGGTTTTTTCTTTATTTTACTGTCACTTGCCCCATCAATCCGCCAGTCTGCAACCGCAGCTGCAAAGACGGCGGCATCCGCAGGAAGCGCTTTCTCTACAGTGTCCATCATCTGTTGCGCGGTCTGGACCTCGACAATATGCACGCCTTCTGGCCGCGGCTCATCAGCTGGCCCGGTGACAAAAACCACATCTGCCCCAAGCAGAGACAACGCACGTGCAATAGCCGTGCCCTGCGCCCCAGACGAGCGATTGGCAATATAGCGCACCGGATCAATAGGTTCGTGGGTTGGTCCAGAGGTTACAATAACCCGCCGTCCGATCAACGGCCCCTCCGCAAGTTGCGCCTCGATGGCGGTGACGATTTCTGCGGGTTCGGACATGCGTCCAAGCCCAAACTCGCCACAGGCCATGTCCCCTTCGTTAGGGCCAACAAACGCCACCCCATCAGCTTTCAAAGTTGCAATGTTGCGTTGCGTTGCCGGGTTTTCCCACATGCGCACATTCATCGCCGGAGCCACCAGTACCTGCGTATCAGTCGCCAACAAAAGGGTTGATGCCAGATCATTTGCTAAGCCAAGCGCCATTTTGGCCATCAGGTTGCCAGTTGCAGGCGCAACCACTATCAAATCTGCAGATCTGGACAATTGGATATGGCCCATTTCAGCCTCGTCCGTCAGGTCAAACAGATCCTGAAAAACACGTTCTTCAGCCAGCGCAGACACAGACAAAGGCGTCACAAATTCTTCTGCCGACTTGGTCAAAACCGGGGTCACCCAGGCTCCGCGTTTGCGCAACTGGCGTATCAATTCCAGCGATTTATACGCCGCAATGCCACCGCTTATGATCAGAAGAATGCGTTTGTCTTCCAGCATTTGGTCTCTCCGAAGCCAATCTTAACGAGACACTAGGCACTTGCGCTGCTGGACACAAGATGGGCTCAGAACATGAATTGCCGCATGTCCGCCCCGGTTTGCTCTAACGAATGGCGCATCTTGGCAAGGGCAGCGACCTCAAGTTGTCGGACCCGTTCTTTAGAAATACCCAGATCCGCGCCCAGTTTTTCCAAGGTTCGCGCCTTTTCGCCGAGCTTGCGTTGTCGCACAATCATCTTTTCGCGATCCGATAACACGTCCAAAGCCTCGACCAGCTTGCCGCGCAGAAAGCGCCGATCACGGTCGCGATCGGCTCCCTCGGCACCTATCGCAGCATCGTCTTCCAACACATCTATCCATTCGCGACCATCTTCGTCACCACCCTGTACTGCATTCAACGAATAGTCGCCGCCCTGCAATCGGCCTTGCATCATTTCAACATCAGACACCGAAACGCCGATTTCCATGGCCACACGCTGAGACAACTGAAAACGGTCCAACGACTGGTTTTCACTACGTGCTTCGCGTTCAAGCTGCGCCTGAACCCGTTTCAAATTGAAGAACAAGCTCTTCTGAGAAGAGGTCGAACCGGTGCGCACCAATGACCAACTGCGCATGACGTGATCTTGCACGCTCGCCTTGATCCACCAAACGGCATAGGTAGAAAACCGTACGCCTCGGTCCGGGTCAAATTTTTCCGCCGCTTTCATCAACCCGACGCCCGCTTCTTGGATCAGATCATTCATCGGCACGCCATAGCGCCTAAACCGGGTCGCCATCGAAATCGCCAAGCGCATATAGGCGTTCACAAGTCGGTGTAGAGCGGCTTCGTCGCGATCGTCACGCCAAGCGCGCGCCAAAGCTTGTTCAGTTTCCACATCTAGCATTTCGGCTTTCATCGCCGAACGTGTTACCAAATTATTCGAATAACCCTGCTGCAAAACGCCCCCTCCTTGCGTGCTATGATACAATTGAATACGCAGGCACCGGGTGATTGGATCAAAAAGAGGACCTGATGCTGGCAAAAATTTCTCTTATTCTGGGCGGAGCGTCGTCCGGCAAATCAGCGTTTGCCGAGCAAATGGTAAAAGAAACTGGATCCCCAAAAGTCTATTTGGCGACGGCCCAAGCTTACGATCCCGAAATGCAGGCCAAAATAGCGGCTCATCTTGTGATGCGTGGCGAGAACTGGGCAACAATCGAAGAGCCTTTAGCGTTAAAGTCGACGCTTGAAAGCCTGTCAGAAAATCATGTTGTGTTGTTGGATTGCGCGACAATGTGGCTTTCCAACCACCTACTCGCGGCCAGTGATATTGAGCGCGAGGTCACGGAATTACTGAGCAGTTTAGATAAATGCAAAGCCCGTGTGGTCATTGTTTCAAACGAAGTTGGTATGGGTATCGTGCCTGACAATGCCCTGGCACGGCAATTTCGGGACGAACAAGGCAAACTAAATCAAAAGCTGGCGCAATCCGCTGACCTGGTCGCCTTTGTCATTGCAGGCTTGCCACAGGTCTTAAAGGGCAAGCTTCCATGACACAAATCTTCTTGGTGCGACACGGCCCAACCCATGCAACTGGCATGGTCGGATGGAGCGATTTGCCAGCAGATCTTTCTGATCGAGCAGCCCTTGCGCGACTTGATGCCCATTTGCCAAAAGATGCCTTGGTCGTTTCGTCTGATTTGTCGCGGGCCAAGCAAACCGCCAATGCAATTCAAGGGCAAAGGCAGCGCCTGAGCCATGAACATGGCCTGCGGGAAATCCATTTTGGGGATTGGGAACTATTGAAATTTGATGAGGTTGAAGATCAGGATCTCATTCGTTCGTTCTGGGATCAGCCCGGTGATGTCCGCCCGCCAAATGGCGAAAGTTGGAACCAAGTTTGCACGCGGGTTGACGCAACCATTGATCGGCTCTTGGCGACCAACCCACTAAATGATTTGATTATCGTCGCCCATTTTGGCGCGATCTTGACCCAGGTTCAGCGGGCAGCCAAGCTAACAGCTTTTGATACTTTTTCTAATCGCATCAACAACCTATCCCTAACGACGCTTTCACATCACAAATCTATTTGGTCTGTACAGACGATCAATCACAATCTTTGATACTGTGGCTCACAATCTTTGGCTTTCCGGATCAGTCGTCACCGTATTACCGTTGGCGCATGACTTATGATCTTATTTTGGGCGATTATGCCTATTCGTCGTGGTCCCTGCGTGGGTGGCTGCTATTTGAGAAATTCGGGATTGCATCCAAACAGCAACTTCTGGACTTCAAAAGCGAAACATCAGTGGCAGACCAAATGCCGGAATTTGCGCCGGCGAAGACCGTGCCCACTATGCGGACAGCAGATGGTGTGGTCATTGGTGAAAGCCTTGCGATGGCCGAAGAACTCGCGAGCCGACATCCAGAAGCGGGCATATGGCCTAAAGCATCAAGAGCCCGCGCAATAGCCCGCAGTTTGGCAAGCGAAATGCACGCAGGGTTTATGGCCCTGCGCAGCGAATGCCCGATGAATTTGCGCCTTGCTTATGCTGACACAAACCCGTCTGAGGCGGTGCTGTCAGATATTGCAAGATTGGAAACAATTTGGGCCTGGGCACGGGCAGAATCACAAGAAAGCGGGCCTTGGATTTGCGGTGACTATTCCGCTGCTGACGCCTTTTTTGCGCCCGTGGCAGCACGTTTGGCAGGATATGATTTACCGTTGAGTACCGCCGCGCGTTCCTATGTTATGACACATCTCGCAGATCCGGCGTTTCGTCGCTGGCGCGCGATTGGCCTGGTGCATGGCGCGCACCTTCATCGATATGACAAACCCTTTGCCACGCAGGCCTGGCCCGGCCCTGCCCCGTTGTCAGCCAAGGTTTCCGAGGCAGAGCCGGAAAACACCAATTGCCCCTATAGTGGCAAACCCAGCACGCATATGTTGGAACTTGAGGGGCGCGTATTTGGTTTTTGTAATGCATTTTGCCGGGACAAAACATTGGTTGATCCAGAGGTGTGGCCGGCATTTATGGCACTCAAAGGCTAGGATTTACATAAAGCCATTAACCAATAGGTAACCATGACAGCCCTACGCTAAGGACTTTAGGGGGTGTCATGGTTGCGCGGGCTTATACAGTGGCGTTTGAAGGGGTAGAGGCTCATCAAGTTGAGGTACAATGCGCGGTTGCCCCGGGTTTGCCCGCCTTTTCCATCGTTGGACTCCCCGACAAAGCCGTTTCGGAAGCACGAGATCGCGTGCGCTCGGCTTTGACGTCCCTTGCCATTGCGTTGCCATCCAAACGCATCACAATCAATCTATCGCCCGCCGACCTGCCCAAAGAGGGCAGCCATTTCGATCTGCCAATCGCCTTCGCTTTGCTTGCAGCCTTAGACATTATTCCAAAAGACGCCGCTGAATCCGTGGTTTCGCTGGGCGAATTATCTTTGGATGGGTCTTTGGTACCAGTGACCGGGGCTTTGCCCGCTGCCATGAGCGCCGCACGCGAAGATCGCAGCCTTTTGTGCCCGCATGCCTCTGGACCAGAAGCCGCCTGGGTTGGCGCAGCTCAGGTGATTGCGGCGCGGACATTGGCAGACGTTATTCGGCATTTTACCGGACAGAACCCATTGGCCCCCAGTCAACCCGGTGAAATCCTTGGGGCCACGAGCGACAAAGATCTACGCGACGTCAAAGGACAAGAGCGCGCAAAGCGTGCCTTGGAAATCGCGGCGGCTGGACGTCATCATTTGATGATGCTGGGCACGCCAGGGTCCGGAAAATCAATGTTGGCGGCGCGATTGGCGACGATATTGCCGGACCTCACCGCAATTGAAGCCCTTGAAACCAGTACAATACACTCGATTGCTGGCCTGCTAAAAGAGGGTGGAATTTCGCGGCGGAGACCTTTTAGAGAGCCGCATCACACGGCTTCAATGGCGGCCATTGTTGGCGGAGGCAGACGGGCGTCCCCCGGAGAAATCAGTTTGGCTCATAATGGCGTCTTGTTCATGGATGAGTTCCCCGAGTTCACCCGCGCCGTGCTTGAGACATTGCGCCAACCCATGGAAACCGGTGAAGTCATGGTAGCGCGCGCAAATGCGCATGTTTCATATCCTTGCCGCTTTATGCTGATTGCTGCGGCAAACCCTTGTAAATGCGGCTATATGTATGATCCCAGCAAAGCTTGTGCGCGGGTTCCGCAATGTGGTGAAGATTATTTAGATCGCATATCGGGGCCGCTTTTAGACCGAATGGATTTGCGCATCGAAGTGCCACCGGTTGGCTTTCACGATCTCGACCTGCCCGCAAGCGGCGAGACAAGCGCAACCATAGCCAAACGCGTCGCGACTGCGCGTGATATTCAGCAAAACCGCTTTCAAAACCATCCGACAGCGCGCGTTAACGCTGACGCGCAGGGGCAGGTTCTAGAGGAAATTGCCCGGCCTGACGCAGAAGGGCGCACATTGCTAAACAGAGTGGCTGAAAGGTTCAGTTTAACGGCACGCGGCTATCATCGCGTGTTGCGTGTTGCCCGCACAATTGCCGATCTTGACGGCAGCGCAGATCTGCGCCGCCATCACATTGCCGAGGCCATCAGTTATCGTCAATCAGGCAGCGACAGCTGATCAGCTACACTTGGCCTCAATCGCTTCCCAAATCTTGGCAGCTATATTGACCCCATCAAAGCGCTCAAGCTCTTGGATGCCAGTGGGGGATGTCACGTTGATCTCGGTCAGATAATCGCCGATCACATCAATACCGACAAAAACCTGCCCCTTTTCTTTAAGCAACGGCCCAATCGCTGCGCAAATCTCTAGGTCACGCTCTGTCAGTCCGATTTTTTCAGGGCGTCCACCCACATGCATGTTGCTGCGAGTTTCACCGGCTGCTGGCACGCGGTTAATGGCCCCTACTGGCTCGCCGTCAACCAAAATCACCCGTTTGTCACCATTGCTGACATCCGGTAAAAACTTCTGAACAATCAGAGGCTCACGGCTAAAGCCAGTGAATAGCTCGTGCAACGACGACAGGTTGCGATCTTGCGCATCCAAACGGAACACACCGGCGCCACCGTTCCCATAAAGCGGCTTTAAGATCACATCCTGATGTTTGGCCTTAAAGGCTTTGATCGTTTCCAGATCGCGCGCAATTGTCGTCGGCGGCGTCAGATCAGGAAAATCCAAAACCAACAGTTTTTCGGGATAGTTACGTACCCAGAACGGGTCGTTCACCACCAATGCCTGTCCTTTTAGCCTATCGAGTAAATGGGTAGCGGTGATATAATGCATATCAAATGGCGGATCTTGGCGCAGCCAAATCACGTCAAAGTCAGCAAGGCTCACTGTCTTGAGCGGCCCTAGGTCAACATGATTTCCTTGTTCGCGACGCACCTGCATGGCATGACCGCGCGCCGTAATCGCGCCTTCTTCATAGGCCAATTGGTCAGGTGAGTAATAAAACAACTCGTGTCCACGCGCCTGCGCCTCTTCGGCAAGACGGAATGAGCTGTCCGCGTTGATATCGACCGATTCAATCGGATCCATCTGAAAGGCGATTTTCATGAGCGTCCCTCTTAGTGTCTGCCCACTACATGGCGCAGCACCCGCCGCCTTGCAATGGTGCATCACCCCAAGATTAACGCGTTCTCAAGAATTTGTGTTCGCCCTTGGCCGTCCACAAGGGCGACGTCAAAGCGCATATCAGTCAATTGACCTTTTGGTTCATGGGCAACAAATACCGTCGCCGCCGTCATAATCCGCTGCATTTGTGCACTGCTCAGGCTTTGACTGGCCCGTTGCCAATCCTTGCTTTGCTTGACCTCGACAAAAACACAAAGCGCCCCGTCGCGAAAAATCAAATCAATTTCAGCACCGCCGCCGCGCCATCGATGTGCGGCAAGAACCAACCCGCTTTGCTCATATTGTTTTTGCACAAGACGTTCTGCGGTTTCACCCGCTAGATAAGCCGTTTTTCCTCGGCATTGCTTTGTTATTTCCGCGGCAGTGGCCATGACCAAGCAAATCCTTGCTAATAAACCTCAGGTGTTTTTCATGCTAAGCGCCATAGAATAAATTTTCCGTTTATTGACGCCAAACGCCTGAGCAATAACCTCGGAAGCATCGCGTACGGACATCGTTTCAAGCGCTTTCTGCAAAGCCTGCTCGATATCAGCTTCTCCGACATCCTCGGCACCAGCACGGTCGATTAGCACAACTATTTCGCCCTTAACTGTGCGCTCTGCAAACAAAGCCGCAAGTTCTGCCAGCGTGCCACGCTGTACTTCTTCAAATTTTTTGGTCAATTCGCGGCACACCACCGCCTGGCGCGTCTCGCCCAGCACCTTGCCCGCATCTTTTAGCATCTCTACCAAACGCTTGGGGCTTTCATAAAAAACCAACGTGCCTGGTATTGCGCTTACAGCCTCAAGCCCAGTGCGCCGGGCGTTTTTTGCGTTTGGTAAAAACCCAGCAAAGAAAAACGCATCCGTTGGCAGGCCAGCCAGGCTTAGCGCGGTGATAATAGCCGAGGCACCGGGGGCAGATGTCACCAAATGGCCCTCTTCGTTGGCCCCTTTTGAGAGGTGGTAGCCCGGATCTGCAATCAGAGGAGTGCCCGCCTCGCTGGCATAGGCCACTGATTTCCCTTCTGCCAAATAGCCAAACAGTTTGGCACGTGCCCCTGCCCCAGAATGGTCATGATAGGCGATCAAAGATCGCTGCCCCAAAGGCACGCCGTGAATTTCCATCAATCTGCGCAGGGTGCGCGTGTCTTCGGCGGCGATAATGTCAGCACTCGCCAAGATGTCCAATGCTCGCAATGTGATATCGCGCGCCGTGCCAATAGGTGTTGCGACAAAGTACAGGCCAGGCTTCAAAGGCTGGATTTGATAATTCAAAGCTGGACCCTCCGGTCTTGGTGTTTATTATCCGCGCTAAACGGGGCTGTGTTCCGCAAGAGTCATTTGACCCAAGTTGGCCCCTGAGTGAGGATTTATTATGTTTGCTGCTTTTAGACCGCGCCGTCCCTTTCTGAAAGGGGCACTTGCCCTAACACTTGCCAGTTTCATCGCAGCTTGCGACCCAGTCGGACTGTCGACTGGCCCTTCGATCAACACATCAAAACCGGTTCCTGTGGCCCTATTGGTTCCACGTGGGTCAACAACTTCTGGCGACGCGGTCTTGGCCCAAGCCCTTGAAAACGCAGCGCGGCTTGCGATGAGCGATCTTGAAGGTGTTGAGATCGACCTTCGGGTTTATGATACCGCCGGCGACGCCACAACGGCGCAGGCTGCCGCCTTAAGTGCAGTTGGCGACGGTGCTAAAATTATCCTGGGCCCCGTGCGCAGCGGCACCACAAATGCTGTTGGCGTGGCGCTTTCCGGCAAGGGCGTGAATGTTTTATCGTTTTCAAACAATGCCTCTATTGCTGGCGGCAATGTTTTTGTGCTTGGCCCAACCTTTCAGAACACCGCAGATCGCTTGACGTCCTTTGCGACCCGTAATGGGAAAAACAGCTTTGTCACCGTGCATGCACAAAATGTTGCAGGAGATACGGGACGTGATGCTATTGATCGCGCCATTGGACAAAATGGCGGTTCTAATGCCGGGAGCGTGTCTTATGAATTTTCCCAGCAAGGGGTCATTTCAGCTGTAACCGAGGTGCGCGATACTGTACGTCAAACTGGTGCAGACGCGATATTTTTGACTTCTGGCACATCCGATGCACTTCCATTGTTCTCTCAGCTGCTGCCCGAGGCTGGCCTTTCCGGTGACTCTGTTCAATATATCGGATTGCAACGTTGGGATATTCCAGCCCAAACTTTGGCTTTGCCTGGCGTTCAAAACGGATGGTTTGCGATGCCAAACCCAGCCCTTACAGGGCAATTCAGAGACCGATATTCTGCGGCTTATGGGACAACACCGCATCCAATCGGCGGTTTGGCATATGATGGTATTGCAGCGATCGGAGCCTTGGTTAAACAAGGCAATAGCGATGCTTTGACGGCAGCGGCCATGACACAGGGCGCGGGCTTTCAGGGTGTAAACGGCATTTTCCGCCTTCGCGCGGACGGCACTAATCAACGCGGTCTGGCTGTCGCCACGATTCGCGACAAACAGGTGGTTATCCTTGACCCAGCTCCAAGAAGTTTTGGCGGCGCAGGCTTCTAATCCTGCTTCTATTTTCCCGGCTCCGCCGGCGAACCTAATATGCGATGCAAATTTGATCGTCGACCGCGCCCTGCTGGGCGCGGCAGTACTTGCGGCGTGTGATGCAAATAGTGACCCAAAAGACATTCGTGCCGCAATCGTAGATTTGCTTCAAAACGCGCGAAAATCTGGCAATGAGGCCATTCAGACCGGCTTTGCACAGCATCCATTTGACGCGCGTCCCATGACCCGCGCCTATACTTGGCTTACAGATTGCCTAGTGACCACAACGCATTTTGTAGCCACCAAGATACTGCATCCACTGGCCAATCCAACTGAAGGTGAAAAAGTATCTTTGCTGGCCGTCGGTGGCTATGGCCGTGGAGAGATGGCCCCGCAATCTGACGTAGATCTGCTTTTTCTAACGCCCTACAAAATCACCGCTTGGGCAGAAAGCGTCATCGAGTCGATGCTGTATATGCTGTGGGATCTGCGCCTGAAGGTTGGCCACAGTTCGCGCACGATCAAAGATTGCATTCGACTTGGTGGAGAAGATTTCACCATTCGTACTGCACTTTTGGAACAAAGGTTTCTAACGGGCTATGCGCCCCTCGCCGACGAATTGGTCAAGCGACTGGAAACCGACCTATTCAAAGGCACTGAACGTCAATTTATCGAAGCAAAGCTTTCCGAAAGGGACGAGCGCCACAAGAAGCAAGGTCAGCGTTATGTGGTCGAGCCAAACGTCAAAGAAGGCAAAGGCGGTCTGCGCGATTTGCAGTCATTGTTCTGGATCGCCAAATACGTTTACCACGTGAATGACGCACATGAATTGGTTGGTCTTGGCCTTTTTGAAGAAGAAGAATTCAAGCTGTTTGAACGTGCGGAAAACTTTTTATGGGCCACAAGAGCGCATCTACACCTGATCAACAAGCGCCCGATGGAACAGCTGACCTTTGATATGCAGGTAATGGTTGCTGAGCGTATGCAATACCAAGACAAAGGCGGGCGCAGAGCTGTTGAGCACTTTATGCAGGACTATTTCCGGCACGCGACTGCAGTTGGCGATCTGACACGGATTTTGCTGACAAAGCTTGAGGACTCTCATACCAAAGCCGCCCCGCTCCTTGAGCGAATTTTCCGTCGCAGACCTCGGTTAAAACCAGCCTATGAAGTTATTCACAACCGTCTCGCTGTCAAAGATGCCGATGAATTTCTTGCCGACAAATTGAACCTTCTGCGGCTGTTTGAAGAAGCGTTGCGCACAGGCCTGCTTATTCACCCAGACGCTATGCGGCTGGTGACGGCCAATCTTGACCTAATCGACGATCAAATGCGGGCAAGCAAAGAAGCCCAGCGAATTTTCCTGGATACTTTGTTGAAACACGGCAACCCCGAACGCGCGTTGCGGCGTATGAATGAACTGGGGGCTTTGGCGGCCTTCATCCCCGAATTTGAAACCATTGTCGCGATGATGCAGTTCAATATGTATCATTCCTATACGGTAGATGAGCACACGATTCAGGTGATTTCCACATTTGCCCAGATCGAACGTGACGAATTGATCGAAGAACTGCCATTGTCTTCTGATATTCTAAAAACGGGCATCAATCGCAAAGTCATGATGGTTGCATTGCTGCTGCATGACATTGGCAAAGGCCGTGACATCGATCATTCGATCCTTGGAGCGCAAATGGCCAAAAAAATTGCGCCACGTTTGGGCTTGAACAAAGCCGAATGTGAAACTGTTGAATGGCTTGTCAGAAATCACCTGTTGATGTCGGATGTCGCGCAAAAGCGTGATCTTTCAGATTTGCGTACTATTCGAAATTTTGCAAAAGCCGTTAGAAACGTTAACCGCTTGAACCTGCTTACCGTCCTGACAGTCTGTGACATCCGCGGTGTCGGGCCAGAGGTTTGGAACAATTGGAAAGCCACGTTGCTGCGTAATCTGTACGAACTTACGCGCGCAGAATTAGAAAACGGCATGGAAAAGCCAACCCGACGCACTCGCAGCACCGAAGCACGTAAATTGCTGAAGGCCGCCCTGCCAGACTGGAGTGCGAAACGGCTTAAGGTCGAAATTTCCCGTCACTATGATCCCTACTGGCAGAGTTTATCGACAGATGCTCATGTTGTGTTTGCGGGCATGTTAGAAGACCTGAGCGACGACGAAATTCGCATAGATCTGCAGCCCGACAACGATCGCGACGCAACCCGTGCTTGTTTCGCAATCGAAGATCACCCGGGGATCTTCTCGCGGCTGACCGGCGCACTCGCTTTGGTTGGGGCCAATATCGTTGATGCGCGTACCTTTACGTCAAAAGATGGCTACGCAACGGCCGCGTTTTGGATACAGGATTCAGAGGGCAGCCCCTATGAAGCGCGCCGCCTCAGTCGGTTGTCTCAGATGATTCACAAAACCCTGCGCGGCGAAGTGGTGGCTTCTGAGGCCATCAAATCGCGCGATGTGATCAAAAAACGTGAACGGGCATTCAAAGTTCCAACCACAATCACCTTCGATAATGACGGGTCAGAAATCTATACGATCATCGAAGTTGATACGCGTGACCGCCCTGGATTGTTGTTTGATTTGGCAAAAACCATGGCTGCAAGCAACATTTATATCGCCTCGGCCGTGATCGCGACCTATGGCGAGCAAGTTGTCGACACCTTCTATGTCAAAGATATGTTTGGTCTAAAGTTTCATTCAGAATCAAAACAACGGACATTGGAAAAACGTTTGATTGAAGCGATCAACAAAGGGCATAAAAGGGCAGTTTCGTGAAGCCGGTCCGGCTTCTCAAAGGTTTTATGACTGTTGGGTTTTGGACCCTACTTAGTCGCATTCTTGGCTTTGCACGCGAAATTCTGATTCTCAGTTTGATTGGGCCCGGAGCGGGCCTTGACGCGTTCGTGGCCGCCTTTCGCTTGCCAAATATGTTCCGCCGCTTTTTTGCCGAGGGTGCGTTTAACGCAGCTTTTGTTCCTATGTTCTCTAAAAAGCTGGAAGCCGACGAGGAAGCGCAGAAATTTGCGCGTGATGCCTTTAACGGATTGGCGACCGTGGTGCTGGCGCTGACCGCACTTGCTATGATTTTTATGCCCGCATTGGTCTATGCCACAGCCGAAGGTTTCTGGGGGGATGCCAGATTTGACTTGACTGTCGGGTATGGTCGCATCGTGTTTCCCTATATCTTTTTCATGTCGCTGGCGGCGTTGTTTTCCGGGATCTTAAATGCAACGGGGCGTTTTGCAGCTGCAGCCGCTGCACCAGTCCTGCTGAATATTTTTGCCGTGGCTGCGATGACCATAGGCGCGGCCTCAGGGCAAGATGTTATTCTGTGGTTGCTTTGGGTGATCCCAATAGCTGGATTGGCGCAACTGGCGCTTGTCTGGTCCGCGGCCCATAAGGCGGGAATTTCGATTGTGCCTGGTCGACCTAAGTGGACGCCGGACATGTCGCATATGGTCAAAGTTGCAGTGCCAGCGGCGCTGGCCTCGGGGGTTATGCAAATCAATCTAGTGGTTGGCCAGTTGGTGGCCTCCCGGTCCGAAGGCGCTATTAGTTGGCTTTTTGCAGCGGACAGATTATATCAACTGCCGCTGGGCGTTGTTGGGATCGCTGTTGGAATTGTGTTGCTGCCTGACTTGTCTAGGCGACTGAAAAGCGGTGACGACATCGGGGCCCGTAACGCGTTCTCCCGCGCGGGAGAGTTTGCTTTAGCGCTTACTGTACCCTGCGCAGTCGCCTTTCTTGTGATCCCGCTACCTTTGGTTTCCGTGATGTATGAGCGCGGAGCAACAACGGGTGCTGACGCGCTGGCGATTGCCACCGCTGTGGCCATTTACGGTCTGGGGTTGCCCGCGTTTATCCTGCAAAAACTGTTGCAACCTTTGTTTTTTGCACGTGAAGATACCAAAAGCCCCTTTCGGTTCGCCCTTGTGGCAATGTTGATCAACGCCGTTCTGGCCTTTGGTCTATTCCCGCTCTTTGGGTGGCTCGCGCCAGCAATTGCCACTAGCGCGGCAGGTTGGGCCATGGTGATTTTACTGGCGCTTGGCGCGCGAAAATTCGGCCCTGTTGCGCAATTTGATTCGCGATTTCGCTCCAGACTTTGGCGCATTTGCGTTGCAAGCGTTGCGATGGGCGGAGTGTTATTTGTGGCCGCCGACCTGTTGGATACGGCATTGACGACAGACAGCTGGCGCTATCTGGCGTTGGCCGCATTGATTGTAGTGGGCAGTTGCGTGTACTTTTTCGCAGGCCATGTATTGGGCGCGTTCAGTTTGAAAGATCTCAAGCGCGGTCGCAGCTAAAGCCAGACCGCGCCATTCACCTTCATTATTGCAGTGCCTTAGTCGTGTCTGATCATTTCGCGGATCCGTGACCACCCGCCGGGCACAAATACAAACGACAACAAGAATCCCGTCACAAACCCTGCCAAGTCCGCGACCCAATCGCCGTTGCCGCCAAACAGCGCTCCGAAAACCAATTGGATTCCCAACAAAAATCCTATCAATGAAAAGGCACGTGTTTGGTTTTCACCAACTGCCCGCAATTTTACCCACATCAGAAACGTAAAGGCCCCGATCAGCCCATAAGCGCCGGGATAGGCCCCAATCAAAGCGCCCGCATCAGACCACGCCAGTGCAAAAGCAAGCGCCCCCACAATTCCAGATCCTAAGAACACAACCAAAGTTGCCAGCGGATGAAATATCTCACCAACCATCTTACCCAGCGCCAGTACAATTGCGGACGCAAACAGTGCATGAACAAATCCACCATGCAGGAACAAATAGCTGACAAAGCGCAACAAATGTTCTGAAGGCCACTGACCGGTCTGCCACATCCATTTCAAAATATCGGGCGAAAAACTGTATTGCTGAAAGCCTTCAAGCCGCCACCCGATTGCTGTCCGATCACCAACCAAGCCAGACGCCCCAGCGTAAAACACGATTTCCACGCCGATAATCAGCAAGGCCAGGGCTGCGACAACCGGGGGGATCGCGTTAAAAGGACTGTTGTTAGGTGTTTGGCTCATCTGGCGCTCCTTGACGGCGTTTGTCGCCATGGGTAAGCCAATCGAGCAATTAATTCCAGACGGAGTATCCGATATGAACGAGGCGGTCCAAACGTCCTCTGATTTCACCCCACGTGTCTTTTCTGGCATCCAGCCTTCTGGCGGCCTGACACTAGGTAATTATCTCGGCGCGATGAAGCGGTTTGTTCAGACCCAGGAAACGGGCGTGCAGTCGATCTATTGCATGGTTGATCTGCACGCGATCACTGTCTGGCAAGACCCTGAAAAATTGCGCAATGCAACGCGTGAACTTTGCGCTGGCTATATTGCGTCGGGGCTAGATCCGAAAAAATCGATTTTGTTCAATCAGTCGCAAGTGCCCGAGCATGCGCAATTGGGTTGGATATTCAATTGCGTCGCCCGTATGGGCTGGATGCAACGGATGACCCAGTGGAAAGACAAAGCAGGCAAAAACACCCAAAATGCTTCTTTGGGTTTGTTTGCCTATCCTGCGCTGATGGCGGCAGATATTTTATTGTATCACGCCACACATGTCCCTGTGGGCGAAGATCAGAAACAGCACGTGGAATTGACACGCGACATCGCTGCGAAATTCAACCATGACTATGGCGTCGATTTTTTCCCGATCTCAGAACCCGTGATCGAAGGTGCCGCAACGCGCGTTATGTCCTTGCGCGATGGCTCCAAAAAAATGTCAAAGTCTGATCCGTCAGATGCGTCGCGCATCAACATGACTGATGACGCGGATGCAATCGCCAAGAAAATTCGCAAGGCAAAAACCGACGCAGAACCCCTGCCCTCTGAAAGTAAGGGCCTTGAAGACCGAGCCGAAGCGCGCAATTTGGTGAATATCTTTGCAGCGCTCAACGACCAAAGCATCGATCAGGTTTTGGCGGACGTCGGCGGAAAGCAGTTTTCTGAATTCAAACCGATGTTGGCAGAATTGGCCGTAGAAAAGCTGTCTCCGATCTCAGGCGAAATGGCGCGCCTTATGCAGGATACCAAGGAAATCGACAAAATTTTGCAGGACGGCGCGTTGCGCGCACGCGAGATTGCAACACCTATTCTGCAAGAGACATATCGTATTGTTGGCATGGTTGGCTAAAGCTGGCTAAATCTAACGAAAGAAAAAGAGCGCTGGCGTTTGCCGCGCTCTTTTTTCGGATTCGGCATGTCGTTATTGCAAAAAACGCCGCGCTACCCTCGGAAATCAAAGCACACAACTCAATTTGCGAGCCATCACAGTTTTTGACCAATCTTCCGATTTTCATCTTAGGCAGACGCAAGTCGTCGCAGTCCAGCGGCAAGGGGCATCAGCCATTGCCCTCTATTCTAGCATAGGCCATGATGCGAAAAAAAGGAGGGCAATTCATGCGTAAATTTCTTGTCGTACTGGATGATAGCCGCGAATGTTTGAATGCGATGCGCTTTGCAGCGATGCGCGCAGCTAAAACCAAAGGGGGCGTAGAAGTCCTATCCGTCATCCCGCCAGACGAGTTCAATCATTGGATCGGTGTTGGCGATATCATGCGTCAAGAAGCGCGCGAACGTATCGAAGTTCATTTTGAGGTTTTCGCAAAATGGATGCGTGACAAACAGAATGTCGATCCCGAGTTGGTTATCCGCGAAGGAGAACCCGTTACTGAGATTCTGGCTCAGGTCCAAGATGACCCGGAAGTCGGAGTTTTGGTATTGGGCGCGGGCGTTGAAAAAGGTGGTCCAGGTCCTTTGGTCACACAGCTATCAAAGAACTCAGGTTCTTTGCCGGTCCCCATGACAATTGTACCTGGCGATTTGTCCAAAGAACGGCTCGAAGCCATCACCTGATCAAAAGCACCATGAGATACTTCTTGGGCATCTCATGGAGACGCATAGCCACAGCAGCAAACAAGTTGATTGATCGGTTTAGAATGGTTCCAAACCTTGACACTGCCTGCCATGCCACGCATATCAATGGCACACACGAAAGGCCCGCCGATGTTTATTCAAACTGAATCAACTCCGAACCCAGCAACCTTGAAATTTCTGCCTGGCCAGACCGTCCTAGAGGTCGGAACTGCGGATTTTCCAAATTCAGACAGCGCAGAGGCATCACCCTTGGCGCAACGCACTTTTGCTGTGGCTGGCGTGACCGGCGTCTTTCTGGGCCATGATTTTGTGACCGTGACCAAGGCAGAAGCCGTTGAATGGGATCACATTAAACCCGCAATCCTTGGCGCGATAATGGAACATTTCCAATCGGGCCAACCTGTTTTGGCCAAAGAAGGCTCCGCGCCTTCTGGTCATGCCGCTCACGAAGGTGAAGACGGCGATATCGTTGAACAGATCAAGGAACTACTCGACACACGCGTGCGTCCGGCTGTTGCGCAAGATGGTGGCGATATCACGTTCCACGGGTTTGAGCGCGGCGTTGTCTATTTGCACATGCAAGGGGCCTGCGCTGGTTGCCCGTCGTCAACAGTGACGCTAAAGATGGGCATTGAAAACTTGCTGCGCCACTATATTCCAGAGGTCACTGAGGTGCGCCCAGTTGGTGTCTGACCCAATCGTTCTTAGCTTTGACACATCGGCCGCGCATTGCGCGGCCGCTTTGCTGCGCGCAGGTACCATTCTGCATAGCCGGGTTCTGGAAATGGGGCGCGGACAAGCCGAAGCGCTAATGCCCATGCTTGAAAAGCTGCTGGAACAGCAAAACCTGACTTGGACGGACTTGGATGCGATTGGTGTCGGAACTGGCCCGGGAAATTTCACCGGCATTCGAATATCTGTCTCTGCGGCGCGTGGCTTGGCACTGGCTCTCAAGATCCCGGCCATCGGCGTTTCTACATTTGAAGCCACTCGTTTGGGCTCAACGGATGAGACCATAACCGCGGTTTCCGCACCTCGTGATCAACTCTATATTTCCGATCCAAAACTGGGATCAAAACCGATCTTGGTCAGCGCGCCATATCCCACTGACCGACCCATAAAAATGGCACTGCCTGCGGCGCAACTCGCTGAAAATATTGGGCATGTTGCAGTTTCACGCATTCATTTTCCACCAGAGCGCCCTGCACCGCTTTATATTCGTGCCGCCGATGCAGCGCCCTCACGTGACGCGCCGCCGACCATCTTATGACGGCGGCGACACTGGCCGAAGTCCATTGCCAGGCCTTTACTGATTCTCGAGCTTGGACGGAACAGGAATTCAGTGATCTCTTAAGTTCTGATTTGTGCTTTTGGACCGGCGACTCACGTGGATTTGCCCTTGGACGTGTCATTTCTGATGAGGTTGAGCTACTAACTTTGGCGGTTTTGCCAAAGTTTCAATCAAGTGGTGTCGGACGCGAACTGTTAGGCAAATTCCATCAAAATGCTTCGGAACGGGGGGCAACAAGTGCTTTTCTAGAGGTTGCGACAACCAATAAACGGGCAGTAAATTTATACATTTCAAATGGTTACACTAAGGTCGGCACTCGCAGTGCATACTATTTTTTGAACGACGGGCGCAAAGTTGATGCGCTGATTTTCCATCGAGAACTGTAAAAAAAACTTCCAGAGACAGCCAATCTCTCCCAATTGGTCAAAAAATCGGTTGACCCTTCCCCTTCTCTCCGGCCTATTTTGTATACTGATCTGAACGATCTAACTTTTTAAGGTCCAGCGCGAGGGATAGACTGGACCATACAAAACTCGGGAGAGACATAATGACCCTGATGCACAAATTCTTGGGTGCTGCTGCTGCTGCTGTTGCCATCACTGCAGGATCGGCAATTGCTGACCCAGCGTTGATTTTTGACCTTGGTGGAAAATTCGACAAATCATTTAACGAAGCTGGCTATAATGGGGCCAAACGCTGGGCGGATGAAACCGGTGGCAAATATTTAGAGATTGAGCTTCAATCCGAAGCTCAGCGCGAGCAAGCGCTGCGTCGCTTTGCCGAAGCTGGGGCAAATCCGATTGTAACTATGGGCTTCGCGATGACGACCCCAATCGAAGAAGTTGCGCCAGACTATCCAGAAACAAAATTCGTAAACATTGATGGCTGGGCAAATCTGCCAAATGTTTTGACCATCAGCTTTGCAGAGCATGAAGGTTCGTTTCTGGCCGGTGTGATGGCCGCAGAAGCTTCGAAATCTGGCACTGTTGGCTTCATCGGTGGCATGGACATTCCTCTGATCCGCAAATTTGCATGTGGTTACGCGCAGGGTGTGAAATCTGTGAACCCAGATGCCACAATCATTGCCAACATGACAGGCACAACACCAGCCGCATGGAATGACCCGGTTAAAGGTGGCGAACTGACAAAAGCGCAAATTTCTGACGGTGCGGATGTTATCTTCGCTGCAGCTGGCGGTACAGGCGTCGGTGTTTTGCAAGTTGCGGCTGACGAAGGCATCCTGTCCATTGGTGTTGACAGCAACCAGAACCACCTGCACCCAGGAAAAGTTCTGACCTCTATGCTTAAGCGCGTGGATGTTGCGGTTTATAACGTTCTGAAATCTGGTGCTGACACGGAAACTGGTTTCTTGAACCTTGACCTGGCTGCCGAGGGTGTTGGCGTCGCATTTGACGACAACAACGCTACCATCGTGACTGACGCCATGACCTCTTCGGTTGAAATGGCAACAGCCAAAATTGTTTCCGGCGAAGTCAAAGTCGAAGACTATTCTGCCGCTGAATCCTGCTCTGTCCTGGACTTCTGATCCTTAGATGAGCACTCCAACCAATACAGGGCGGCCAGATATGGCCGCCCTTCCCGCTGACGCACCCCCGGCTCTAGAGCTGAAGGGGATTTCCAAAGCCTTTGGCCCGGTTCAAGCCAACAAAGATATTTCGATATCAGTCCAACCCGGCACCATTCACGGCATTATCGGTGAAAACGGTGCGGGCAAATCGACTTTGATGTCGATCCTTTATGGGTTTTACAAAGCCGATGCGGGCGAAATATTCATATCTGGTCAACGTATGAGTATTCCGGATAGCCAAGCAGCAATTTCTGCTGGCATTGGAATGGTGTTTCAGCATTTCAAATTGGTTGAAAATTTTACGGTTCTGGAAAACATCATTCTAGGGGCCGAAGACGGTGCAATGCTGCGACCTTCGTTGGCCAAGGCACGCAAACAGTTAACCTTGCTTGCCGCTGACTACGAATTGAATGTTGATCCTGACGAGGTCATTGAAAACTTAAGTGTTGGCCATCAGCAACGCGTCGAGATTCTAAAGGCGTTGTATCGCGGCGCTGACATTTTGATTTTGGACGAGCCCACTGGTGTTTTGACACCCGCAGAGGCCGACCAATTGTTCCGTATTCTGGACCGTCTTCGGGCCGAAGGAAAAACCATTATCTTGATCACGCACAAACTGCGCGAAATCATGGAATACACCAACACCGTTAGCGTCATGCGCCGCGGTGAAATGACCGCAACGGTCAAAACAAATGAAACCAACCCAGCGCATTTGGCCGAACTTATGGTCGGGCGCAAAGTCTTGCTTCAAGTCGAGAAAAAGCCCGCAACACCAACCGACACCGTCCTTGAAATCAAGGATCTGCGAGTGGTGGACGACCAGGGCGTCGAACGCGTTAAGGGCATCAATCTGAATGTGCGCGCTGGCGAAATCCTTGGCATTGCAGGAGTTGCGGGCAATGGCCAATCTGAACTGCTAGAAGTTCTAGGCGGCTTTGCAGAGGCCACGGGTTCTGTGCGCGTCAATGGCCAAGAGTTACCCCTAAGCGGACAAGGCTCTGACGGACAAGCACGCCGCCATGCTGGCATTGCCCATGTGCCCGAAGATCGCCAACGAGAAGGGCTGATCATGGATTTCAGCGCTTGGGAGAATTCGGTGTTTGGCTATCACCATGACGCAGAGTATCAATCTGGCGTCTTTATGGACAACAAAGGCATCTTGTCCAAAGCCGACGCCCAGATGAAGCGATTTGACGTGCGCCCGCCTGATCCGCATCTGGCAGCAAAGAACTTTTCCGGCGGCAACCAACAAAAAATTGTGCTCGCCCGCGAAATCGAGCGCAACCCTGATTTGCTACTGGTGGGTCAGCCAACGCGAGGCGTCGATATTGGGGCCATCGAATTTATTCACCAACAAATCGTCAATCTACGCGATCAAGGCAAAGCAATTTTGCTGGTGAGTGTCGAATTGGATGAAATCTTGTCCCTTTCAGACCGAGTTGCCGTTATGTTTGACGGGCACATCATGGGAGAACGTGTGGCTGCGGACACTAATGAAAAAGAACTTGGCTTGCTTATGGCGGGTGTGACCGAGGAGACTGCACCATGAACCGGATGCCATTATGGGCCGACGCAATCCTTGTGCCGATGTTTAGTCTTTTGTTGGCTGCCATCTTCTCTGCATTGGTCATTTTGGGGATTGGCGAAAACCCAATAGACGCCTTTCAACTGATGGTGGATGGCGCGCTGAAACGCAGCGCTGGCTGGGGCTATACGCTGTATTACGCCACCAATTATATCTTTACAGGCCTCGCAGTTGCAGTGGCCTTTCACGCCCGGCTCTTTAATATCGGGGGCGAAGGCCAAGCGATGGTTGGGGGAGTAGGCGTTGCACTGGTCTGCCTTTATATTCCTTGGCCTCATTGGTCACTGGCCATTATAGGTGCCTCGGTTGGCGCAGCGCTTTTTGGGGCGGCTTGGGCGATAATACCGGCCTATTTGCAAGCGAAACGCGGCAGCCACATTGTTATCACAACCATCATGTTCAACTATATTGCGTTTTCGCTTTTGGGATATCTTCTGGTCGAGGTTCTGCGCCCGGCAGGTGCTATGGATCCAGCCTCTGCATCCTTCCCCGAAGCCACGCATCTGCCAAACTTTCATGACATGTTCGCGCCCGAGGGCTCTAGGATGTTCCGCGGTGCCCCTGCGAACGTGACTTTCTTTTTGGCTCTGGCGGCCTGCGTCGTCGTCTGGTTGTTGATCTGGCGCACCAAACTGGGTTTTGACATTCGCAGTTTTGGCAAATCTGAAACAGCGGCCAAATACGCCGGAATCTCCCCTCTTCGCATCACGGTCATCGCCATGCTTCTGTCTGGGGCCCTCGCGGGCATGATGTCGGTGAATACAACTTTGGGCGAAAGCGAGCGCTTGATATTGAACTCTACAGAGGGGGCAGGCTTTGTTGGTATCGCTGTCGCTCTTATGGGGCGAAATCATCCAATCGGTATCTTGCTGGCTGCCTTATTATTTGGATTTTTGAATCAAGGCGGTGCCGAACTGGCTCTTTGGACAAACATTCCACGTGAATTGATCGTTGTTATTCAGGCCCTTGTTATCTTGTTCACAGGCGCGCTCGACAACTTGGTTCGCATGCCACTAGAGCGCCTGTTTCTGTCCTTTGGTAAAAAGAGGAAAGCCTGATGGATTTTTTAACACTACTTCAGGTTCTTGATAGTTCGGTTCGTTTGGCGATCCCGCTACTACTTGCCTGTCTCGCCGGGCTTTATTCAGAACGCGCCGGCATCTTTGATATTGGCCTCGAAGGTAAAATGCTTGCGGCGGCCTTTGCTGCTGCGGCCTTTGCCGCGGTCAGTGGGTCCGTGTGGATTGGCCTGTTGGCCGGCATCGGTGCCTCTCTGATCCTATCTGCCATCCACGGCGTTGCCTCTATTACATTTCGTGGCAACCAGCTGATTTCGGGTGTGGCCATCAACATGCTGGCCTCTGGAGTTACGGTGCTGATCGCGCAGGCTTGGTTTGCCCAAGGCGGGCGCACGCCCTCTCTGGAAGGGCCCGAGCGACTTACACCGGTCAACCTGCCGTTTGCCAATATGTTTGAAAATATTCCTGTATTCGGCGCGACCTATAAAGAGCTGGTATCTGGTCACAACGTATTGGTCTATGTGGCCATAGCGCTTGTACCGCTGACTTGGTGGCTTTTGTATCAAACGCGCTTTGGATTGCGCCTGCGCGCAGTTGGCGAGAACCCTGCCTCTGTCGATACAGCGGGCGTTTCGGTTATACGCCTTAGATTCACTGCAGTTGCAATTTGCGGCATTCTTTGCGGCGTGGCTGGTGCCTATCTGGCAACGGGCCTTCAGGCTGGGTTTATCAAAGACATGACAGCGGGTCGCGGTTTTGTTGCGCTGGCCGCACTGATCTTTGCAAAATGGCGACCTTGGCAAGCGTTGTGGGCTTGTATGCTATTTGGCTTGCTACAAGCACTGTCTGTCCGCTTCCAAAGCATTGAACTCGGTGGAATCACCATTCCCGGACAACTCATGGAAGCGCTTCCATATATCCTGACAGTGATTATTCTGGCCGGTTTTGTCGGGCGCGCTATCCCGCCACGTGCCGGCGGAGAGCCCTACGTCAAAGAAAGATAAGGCTATTCCAAAAAAAAGACGCAACCTGCCGCCATATTGACGCAGGCAGGTTGCATAGAGTCTGCGAGTTCCGCTATTTGAGCGCATGCAGATATACCTCCCCATTGCCGAAGTTTCCGTAAACGCATTTCTCCTCTTAGGATTGGGCGGCCTAGTTGGCGTTCTTTCTGGTATGTTCGGAGTTGGTGGCGGATTTTTGATGACACCGCTTTTGTTTTTTATAGGCATTCCACCTGCCGTCGCCGTTGCCACAGAAGCAAACCAAATTGTGGCCTCGTCCTTTTCAGGGGTGCTGGCGCATTTCAAGCGCCGAACGGTTGATCTCAAGATGGGCGGGGTGCTCTTGATCGGGGGCCTGATTGGCGCGGCCTTTGGGGTGGTTGTCTTTAACTACCTAAAATCCCTGGGTCAGGTCGATCTTTTGGTCAAACTGTCTTATGTGATTTTCCTGGGCATCATCGGTGGGTTGATGTTCATCGAAAGCCTGAACGCGATCCGGCGTTCAAAAAAGGCGACCGGCCCAATTAAGCGCAAACATCACACCTGGATTCACGGCCTTCCATTCAAGATGCGGTTTCGCGTGTCTGGTCTTTATATTTCCGTGATCCCTCCAATTATCGTTGGATTGGTGGTTGGTATTCTTTCGGCCATCATGGGCGTTGGTGGTGGCTTTATTATGGTCCCGGCGATGATCTATCTGCTTGGTATGCCGACCAAAGTTGTTGTTGGCACCTCCTTGTTTCAAATCATTTTCGTGACAGGTTTCACTACGCTGTTGCATGCGACTACCAACTTCACTGTAGACATGGCTTTGGCCGTGCTTCTGCTGATTGGCGGCGTCATTGGGGCGCAGTTTGGGGCCGTGATCGGTGCCAAACTGAAAGCTGAACAGTTGCGTATTTTACTTGCAATGATGGTTCTCGGTGTCTGCATCAAGATTGCCTTGGAATTGTTGATTATGCCTGGCGAGCTATATTCGCTTGGCCCAGCAGGAGGTCACTAGATGCTGCGTTATTTCCTGCTTTTCATCAGCCTTGCGCTTCCTGCAAGTGCCGCAGAAGAAGTTGTATTGGGCCTCAGCCAAAACCGAGTTGCGATCACCGCCAACTTTGACGGTTCCGAGATCCTGGTGTTTGGTGCTGTAAAACGTGAAGAAGCCATCCCCGAGGGCGATCCTCTGGGTGTTATCGTTGCGATTTCCGGGCCAAAAGAGCCCATCACAGTGCGTCGCAAAGAAAAGAAACTAGGCCTTATCTGGGTCAACACCGAAAGTGTGACTATAGAAGCGGCACCCAGCTTTTATGCAGTTGCCACCAGCGCGCCGTTTGACAAGATCATCACGGCTGCCGAAGACGCAAAACACGAGATTTCGATTCAGAACGCGATCAAGTCTGCTGACGCAGATGCGCAAGTAGATGACCCAGAAGCATTTGCAGAGGCCGTGCAGCGTATTCGTGCGAATTCCGGACTGTATTCTGTTTTGGAAAACACCGTAGACGTCGACGCGCAAACCCTGTTTCGAACATCCATCGCAATGCCGTCGAATTTGACCGAGGGTGACTTTTCCACACGCATATTCTTGACGCGTGGTGGCGAAGTGATTGCGCAATATGAAACAGAGATTGACGTCAGCAAAGTTGGTCTAGAGCGCTGGTTGTTCAACCTGTCACGCCAAAGACCACTGGTCTATGGCTTGCTGTCGCTCTTCATTGCAATTGCTGCTGGTTGGGGCGCTTCGGCATTCTTCAGATTGGTCCGTCAGGGCGCGTGATGCGCGCCCTGATTGTCGCCTCGGCTCAGCCCCTGCCGATATAGGGCATCTTGGTGGCCATGACCGTCATGAATTGCACATTGGCTTCGGCGGGTAACTCGGCCATGTGCAGCACCAATCTCGCCGCGTCTTGGACATCCATCATCGGCAACAGTTCTGCCTCTGGGTCTTCGGCCAAAGCACGCGCATTTAGGTCATCGACCAGTTCGGTGCGCGCGTTACCTATATCGATCTGTCCACAAGCAATATCAAAATCGCGACCATCCAAAGACAGGCTGCGTGTCAATCCGCTGATGGCGTGCTTGCTTGTTGTATAACAAATAGAACCCGCGCGCGGGCTATGGGCTGACAACGATCCATTGTTGATAATACGGCCACCACCGGGTTTCTGGCCGCGCATCTGAGCAAAGGCCAATTGCGCTGCAATAAACATGCCCCGCACGTTTACATTCAATACATGATCAAAGGCATCCACGTCTATCTCGTCGATCGTGCCCGACGGTCCAAACACGCCCGCGTTGTTAAACAAAGCATCCAGCCGTCCTGTCTTGGCTATAAACCGGTCAAACGCGGCTTTCATGGCGCTGGCGTCGGTGACATCCACTGGCAAAGCAATTGCGTTTTTGTTGCGTTGGGCCATTTCAAGTAACCTGTCACCACGGCGGGCAACCAGTCCAACAACCCATCCCTGCTCTAGAAACACCTCTGCCGTCGCGCGCCCAATCCCTGAACTTGCCCCGGTGATCACAATGCTTTTCATGTCTGTTCCTCAAGTGTCAGTGGCGCGGCGGGCACCTTTAGATCATCAACGCGCAATGGCGCGGTTGGCTTTGAAAGCCGGTTGCGGACCACCCAAAGCAGCCGTTCCTGCGCGCGTGTTATAGCCACATAGGCCAAACGTTTCCATAGGGGTTGCCCAGCCTCTACGCGGCCCATACGCGCCGCTGCATACAGATCGGGCGCAAACACCTGCACTTGTTCCCATTGTGATCCCTGCGCCTTATGAATGGTCACAGCGGATCCATGAAGAAACGCCGCCCCCATGCGTGCAGCAAAAGGAATAAATGGTTCCTCTTCGTCTGGCAGTTCGATCTTTACAATCGACGCAGCAGAGACCTGCGGATCTTCGGCACCAAGCACATGCAGCCTTGAAAATCCCGGCTTACGACCTGGCCCCAAATAGACAACCTGCGCGCCCTTGATCAGGCCACGTGCTTCGAGATCAAGGCGTTTTTTGCGATGTTTTAGAGGCAGTTCAATGCCATCACAAATCAGCGGTTCCCCAGCCAACAAGGCATCCTCGGGCGCGCCATGCACTCGTCGAAAGGCATGGATCAAGCGAATGCGTGTGGCATTGCGCCAGACCAAAACCGGCGAGCGCGCCATAAGATCAACCTCGACACGCTGCGCCCAAACCACACGATCATCTTCGCGCGCCTTTTGTTCAACAAGCCGTTCAAAATCCTCAAAGCCCATTTGGGGATCAGCCAAGGCGTGCGCCAGATCAAGGATCGGGTTATCGGCTTCTTGCCGGTGAATCCTGCTGAGTTTGAACTTGGACTTCTCTGGCAGTTTGTCAAAGGCCATTGATCCTGATTGATTGACCGGGGCCAGCTGGGCCGGATCACCAAAGACTACCAACGTCGGAAAAATTTCTTTCAAATCGTCAAATTGCTTGTCGTCCAACATCGACGCCTCATCGACAAAACCGACATCCAGTGCCTCGTCGCGCCGCTTCCAACCGGTGATGAAATCTGACCCCCGCAACCCCGCGGCCGCCAAAGCCCCCGGGATTGATTTATGCAGCTGATAAAACGCAAAAGCACGCGCCAAAGCCTCTTCGGTCAACCCTTCGATCTCAGGCTTTTCACCTTTTTCGGCCAACCATTCTGCGATCTTTTCATACTCTGGATCATAGACTGGGCTATAAAGGATCCTGTGGATGGTGGTTGCTGGCACGCCGCGCATACGCAAAACGCTTGCGGCTTTGTTCGTTGGAGCTAGCACCGCTAGCGTTCGGCGGTCTTTGGTTTTCTTACCTTCGTAGTCGCCTGAAACGATGGCCAAACCAGCCTCTTCCAACGATTTCACCAATTCGGCCAAAAGCAAGGTCTTGCCAGACCCCGCCTTGCCCATCACGGCAACAACAGAGGTTTTTCCAGACTGCGGCGGCATCAACAGGTTGTCGCCCAGATCGATCCCCGCACCCTTTAGAACGGTGGTAATCTGATCAAAGGCGTCTGCCTGATCATGCGAAAGGGTCAATGCTGTCAAACTCATGGCGGGACCCTACATCCGACAAAATGAAAGCACCAGCCACTGATTAGGGCAATTTATTATTGCAATCTGCGCCCTTGGCGGCGTGCATCGCCCCGCTCTTCTTCGCGTGCCAAGGCACTAGCAATTTCGGCCACTGCAAGCAATTGAACCTCGTCCAGTTCCTTGGCCAGTGCGTGCAGACCATTTGCAGAAGAAAATGATTTTAAATCGCCCAAAATGTCTAAGATCCAGTCATATTTCATGTTTGCCCTCGAAATTTGGTTTGCGAGTCAAGTCATGCTTTAAGCAATCAAAGCTGCTGTTTCCGGACCAACACAATGCATTCTGCACTGAAATATGGTCCTTCATTGACTTTCAATATCGGGAACTGGTTTCTCAAACGTAAATCGCCTGCGGGCAGAGCACGCAGGCGACCAATTTTTTAACGCTGAAATGCGTGTGCCTAAGCCGTAACCACTTCTTCCAAAGTGCGCAGGCCTTTCTTCGGAGACTGAACCAAAACCGACATATTGCCCGGCAAGTGCTCGTTGCGCAGCATTTTGGTATGGGCCTCTGGAATCTGATCCCATTCAAAGGTTTCAGACAGGAAGGGCTCGATACGCCGTTCAATCATCATCTGGTTGGCCGCTGCCGCTTGCTTAAGATGCGCAAAGTGGCTGCCTTGGATGCGCTTTTGGTGCATCCAGATATAACGCACGTCAAAGGTCAGGTTGTAACCGGTCGTGCCCGCACAGATAACAATCATACCGCCTTTTTTGCAAACAAAGCTCGACACTGGGAAAGTAGACTCTCCTGGGTGTTCAAACACGATGTCTACGTTATTGCCCTTACCCGTGATGTCCCAAATGGCTTTGCCGAACTTACGCGCAGCTTTGAACCATTCGTTGTATTCAGGTGTGTTCACCGTGGGCAATTGACCCCAGCAATCAAAGTCCTTGCGGTTAATGACACCTTTGGCCCCCAACCCCATAACAAAGTCACGCTTGCTTTCGTCTGAAATGACACCAATGGCATTCGCGCCGGCTGCTTTGATCAGCTGGATTGCATAGGTGCCCAGACCGCCGGACGCGCCCCAGACAAGTACGTTCATTCCAGGCTTGAGTTCATGCGGCGCATGGCCAAACAGCATACGGTATGCGGTTGCCAAGGTCAGCGTATAGCAAGCGCTTTCTTCCCAGGTTTGGTGCTTTGGACGGTGCAATAGCTGCTGCGCCTGTACATTTGTAAACTGAGCAAACGACCCGTCTGGTGTTTCATAACCCCAAATACGCTGGCTCGGAGAATACATCGGATCGCCACCGTTGCACTCTTCGTCATCGCCGTCATCCTGGTTACAGTGGATAACAACCTCGTCGCCAACTTTCCAGTTTTTGACTTTTTCGCCAACAGCCCAAACGATGCCGGACGCATCTGAACCTGCAATGTGATAGTCTGCGCCGTGGCTGTCGAATGGGCTGATCGGAACCCCCAATCCTGCCCAGACGCCATTATAATTCACGCCAGCCGCCATCACGAGCACAAGAACTTCATGCGCATCAAGCGTTGGTGTATCGACAACTTCTACTTTGAAAGACTTGTCGGGTTCGCCATGGCGCTCGCGGCGGATTGCCCAAGCATACATTTGTTTTGGAACATGCCCCATCGGAGGCATTTCACCCAGTTCATAAAGATCTTTTTGAGGGGCCTCGTAGGTGGCCAAGCTGTTTTCGTTATCAAGCGCCATTTTCGCCTCCTGAAGTCAAATTACGCCGCAATGCAGAATCGCGTTCTTTGGCAGAGATAGATTCTGTCGCGAAACAATGCAAACACATTTTGCCATATTTGGGTAATTTTATAACCTCGCAAACGCAGAAAAATCGAAAAAGGAAATACGGTCGCAGTGAAAATTTCACCCAAACTAATGATACTAAAAGATAAAATCAAAATACTCTTAAAAATGCTGCTTCGTTTAACAGACGAAATACCGACTTCTGTCGTGAATTTTTGGTTCAAATTCAGCTTATTCAGCCGCTATTAGCGGAAAATCAGCCAAAACGCCGCGTCGCAGCGAATTGACAAGAACGTAAAATTCCAAGTATCTACATCAAAGCGCAATAATATTTCACGCCATATCACGAGGCCCGATGATGACAACGCCGCAAAAAGACCGCCCTTGGTTGATCCGCACCTATGCCGGACATTCCACCGCACAAGCGTCAAATGCGTTGTACCGTGCCAACCTGGCAAAGGGTCAAACCGGGCTTTCTGTGGCTTTTGATCTGCCAACGCAAACTGGCTATGACAGCGACCACATCCTAGCGACTGGCGAAGTCGGTAAGGTCGGCGTGCCTGTGTGTCACCTTGGGGACATGCGCACATTGTTCCAGGATATCCCCCTAGAGCAAATGAACACTTCGATGACAATCAATGCGACAGCTCCTTGGTTGTTGTCTTTGTATATCGCCGCCGCCGAAGAACAGGGCGCGGACGTCAGAAAATTGCAAGGCACAGTGCAAAATGACTTGATCAAAGAGTATTTGTCGCGTGGCACATATATCTGCCCGCCAGAACCTTCTTTGAAAATGATCGCCGACGTTGCGGAATATTGTTATTCAAACGTGCCCAAATGGAACCCGATGAATGTCTGTTCCTATCACCTGCAAGAAGCGGGCGCGACACCGGAACAAGAATTGGCCTTTGCTCTGGCAACCGCCCAAGCGGTGCTGGACACCCTTAAACCCCGCGTGCCCGCCGAAGATTTTGGCCCGATGGTTGCGCGGATTTCCTTTTTCGTGAATGCCGGCATTCGTTTTGTCACCGAGATGTGTAAAATGCGTGCCTTTGTCGAATTATGGGACGAAATTTGCCAAGAGCGATATGGTGTAACCAACCCCAAACACCGGCGTTTTCGCTATGGGGTTCAGGTGAACTCGCTTGGGTTGACCGAGCAACAGCCAGAAAACAACGTGTATCGAATTCTCATCGAGATGTTGGCGGTCACCCTTTCCAAAAAGGCGCGTGCCCGAGCGGTTCAATTGCCTGCATGGAACGAAGCGCTTGGCCTACCCCGCCCTTGGGATCAACAGTGGTCTATGCGCATGCAGCAAATCATGGCCTTTGAAACTGACCTTTTGGAATATGACGATCTGTTTGATGGCAATCCGGCCGTTGATCGCAAAGTTGCAGACCTGAAAGAAGGTGCACGACACGAGTTGGCCACCCTTGAAAGCATGGGCGGGGCCATTGGTGCCATCGATTATATGAAATCCCGTCTGGTGGATTCAAACGCCGCGCGCCTGAATCGCATTGAAGCCGGTGAAACCGTGGTTGTTGGGGTGAACAAATACCAGCAGGGCGAGGCCTCGCCCTTGATGACAGGTGATGGTGGCATCATGGTTGTCGACCCAGCTGTTGAACAAGAACAAATCACCCGGCTGAACGCGTGGCGCAGCGCTAGAAACGCCGACGACGTCAAAACCGCATTGGCGGAATTGCGCGCTGCGGCCGCTGCGGGAGCCAACGTGATGCCTGCCTCTATCAAGGCTGCAAAGGCTGGCGTTACTACCGGTGAATGGGCAGCACAAATGCGCAGCGTGCACGGTGAATATCGTGGCCCCACAGGGGTTTCTGCAAATCCGTCCAACCAAACCGAAGGCTTGGACGACTTGCGCGACGCCGTGAACACGGTCAGCGACAAACTGGGCCGCAGGTTGAAATTTGTGGTTGGTAAACCCGGATTGGACGGCCATTCAAATGGGGCAGAGCAGATCTCTTTCCGGGCCCGTGATTGCGGCATGGACATCACCTATGATGGCATTCGCTTGACACCCCAAGAGATCGTGGCCAGCGCAAAAGACCAAGGTGCACATGTGGTTGGCTTGTCCATCCTATCCGGCTCTCATGTGCCATTGGTCCAAGACCTGATGGCGCGCATGCAGGCCGAAGGCCTTGGGGAAACCCCTGTTATTGTTGGAGGAATCATCCCCGATGAAGATGCTGATCGCCTGCGTAAAATGGGTGTTTCCAGGGTCTATACCCCCAAGGATTTTGAGTTGAACACCATCATGCAAGACATTGTCATTTTGGCTGACCCATCACGTTCTGAGACCTAGCGGCTTGCTTTGCTTGCGCCTGCTGGTCACACTGGGCGCAAAGGGGTGATATGGCACTGGCGGCAAAAGACATACGCATCACTGGGCGCGTGCAGCGTGTGGCTTACCGCCATTAGACTTGCGCCAGAGCCAAAGCCTTGCATCTGACAGGCTGGGTCAAAAACGACATTTCTGGTGCGGTGATTGCGCATCTAGAAGGTGAAAAATCCGATATAGATCAAATGATTACCGATATGTGGTCAGGCCCCGCCGCTGCCTCGGTGCGCGATGTTCAGTCCACCAACGCATCGCTCTCTGGGGCGCATAGCAGCTTTGAAATTCTGCGCTGACCCGAATTCTGCTTGCACCTGTCAGTCAACAGGCGTTTGATCTTTGAAACGAAGCATTTGCGAGGATCAACAGATGACAATTCACATAGGTGCGCAACCCGGGGATATCGCCGAAACCGTGCTTTTGCCCGGAGATCCCTACCGCGCCAAATGGGCTGCAGAGACCTTTTTGGACGAGGTGAAATGTGTCAACGAAGTGCGGGGCATGTTGGGCTTTACGGGCACTTGGAAGGGCAAGCCAGTCACCATTCACGGGTCGGGCATGGGCATGCCCAGCCTGTCGATCTATGTCAACGAGCTGATCAAAGATTACGGCGCTAAGACATTGATTCGTATAGGGTCTTGCGGCGGGATGCAGAAAAACATCAACGTCCGCGATGTCATTCTGGCGATGACTGCAACCACGCTTTCCACCCCGTCCCGCGGTATATTCAAGGAAATGAATTTTGCCCCCTGCGCCGATTACGGCCTGTTGCGCGCCGCCGCTGATGCCGCAGAGGCCAAAGGTACCGACACCCATGTGGGCGGCATCTACTCCAGTGATGTGTTTTATGACGAACGTCCTGATTTAAATGAACAAATGGTGCGCCACGGCATTCTGGGCGTCGAAATGGAGGCCGCAGAACTGTATAATCTTGCGGCCCGCCACAGCTGTCGCGCCCTGGCTGTTCTCACCGTGTCTGACCACCTTTTGACCGGCGAAGCCCTGCCCAGCGACCAGCGGGAAAAATCTTTTGGCGATATGGTGGAAATTGCCCTGCAAGCGGCCTTTGCCTAAGCGCACGCAGCATTAACCATGGATTTGGGCGACCTTAGGGTGGCCCAATCACAGCGATTACAAAAATCTCTGGCAACATTTGGTGTTGCGCCCCGCCAAGGGCCACAAGGTGCGCCGCATTAATCTTTGCCGAGTTGTACAATTTGTACGTTTCAGGCCGCGAATGGTACGATTCGCGCAATTCTACAAAAAAACTGGTTAACGGCCCGCGGAGTCACGCAAACAAATCTTGGGCGGCTTGCCATTATCGGTAAAACCAGTTTCGCCGCAATTCATGCAGATATAAAACCGTTGCCCCTCCTGATCGCGGCGCTTGTCCATGCGCCAGCGGCAATACCGTGTCCGGCGGTTGGAAAACACCGCCACCAGAACAAACGCCAGTATCAAGCCAATCAGAATATGCATGATCGCGATGTGCCCAACGGCGTGTGGAATGTCAACAAACCACAAAGGGCAGACAACCGGCCCGCCCCTTCACCTTTGCAAAAATACTCCGGGGGTGAGGTCGCATACAATGCGACCGAGGGGGCTGGCCCCCTCGCTTGCCCGGCAGGCGTCTTAGATGGCGCGATCTGCGATCATCAGTTTAATCTCCGCAATCGCCTTGGCCGGGTTCAAACCCTTGGGGCAGGTTTTTGCGCAATTCATGATGGTGTGGCAGCGGTACAATTTGAACGGATCTTCCAGCTCGTCCAAACGCTCGCCTGTGGCCTCGTCACGGGAATCGATGATCCAGCGATAGGCGTGCAACAGGGCGGCTGGCCCCAGATATTTGTCGCCGTTCCACCAGTAGCTCGGGCAGGACGTCGAGCAAGACGCGCACATCACACATTCATACAGACCATCAAGTTTTTTACGGTCGGCAATCGACTGTTTCCACTCTTTGGCCGGACGGTTGGTTTTGGTTTCCAGCCACGGCATGATCGACGCGTGCTGCGCATAGAAATGCGTCAGGTCGGGGATCAGGTCTTTGACAACTGGCATATGCGGCAGCGGATAGATCTTCACCACGTCTTTGACTTCGTCGATGCCATAGATACAGGCCAGCGTGTTGATGCCGTCGATGTTCATCGCACAAGAGCCACAGATACCTTCGCGGCACGAGCGGCGGAAAGTCAGCGTTGGATCAATCTCGTTTTTGATTTTGATCAGCGCGTCCAGGATCATCGGGCCGCAATTGTCCATGTCGACAAAATAGGTATCCACAGATGGGGTTTTGCCGTCATCCGGATTCCAACGATAGATCTTAAACTTGCGCAAGTTCTTTGCGCCAGCTGGTTTGGGCCAGGATTTACCAGTGGTGATCTTGGAGTTCTTGGGGAGCGCAAATTCGACCATTCCGTCGTCTCCTTAGTTGCCTAACGCGCAACATGCGCGTGGGGTGGACAGGACACCGCGAGAGGCGGCGATGAGGGGTGCAGCGGGGCAATACATCAGTCTGCCACCTCTACGTGATAGGGGAACTGGGCCTGATCCAGATATGCGACCAGCATATCGGCATCTGCGGGCATCAGTTTTTGCATCAATTCGACCAGTTCGCGGTCTTGCGAGGCGGCCAACAACACCAGCTGATAGGCCGGGTCATTGACCATTTCGCGCCAACGTTCATCGGTGGCCAGCTTGTCAGCCAGTTTCACGCCTTTTTGAAAGGACGAGCCGCCGCCATAGGGCTGTACGCTGCCGAGTGAATTGTCTTTGTGCGGCAGGCCAAGCTCTTGCAGAATCCGGGCACGATAGCGTGGACGAGCAACCCAGCGATCATAGTTGATCGGCAAAAAGTCATTGTTGGCGCTGTTGCTCACCAGTTCAAGCAATTCGCGGTATTTGTCCAAAGCCACCATCATGATGCGCAGGCACACCAAAGTGTCCTGATCTTCGTTGGCCTGGATTTTACGCAAGAGCGAAGCGGACCAATTCATGAAATGGCGATAAAGCACGATGTCGCGCTTGATCAGGTCCATTGGCACGTCCGTAGTCAGGCCTTCGCCGCCCTCGTCGGGGTCTGGCAAGAAGTCTTCGTAGGACACCACCAAAAGCGCGCCGTCTCCGACACCTGCGGTCACGTCCGATATCGGGGTGCCGCGTTTAATCGGCATGCGTTTTGCATTGACTTCAACCGCGCGCCAGCTTTGGGTTGCGGCTTTGCCAATGGTGCAATTGTTCAGAAACGTGCTGTTGCCTTCGGCGTTGCGCAAAAGCCAATTGATAATCGCGTGATTGCCAGACCGGCGCATCCCAAAGGTCCGCAGCACTTCGCCCGGCTGAAAGCCGAGGTCCTGTGCGAGGGCTGTTTGAGACGTTTCTGTCATGGCTATTTTGCTGTCCCTTCAGACATCATCTGCAAAAGCGCCGCCCGAAAGCGGCGCAATTGAATTTAGAATGTCCGGGCTTTTGGCGCGATCTTCTTGAGGTTGATGCCGCCTTCGGCCTCTGTGGTCAGAGGATCTTTGACAACCGGACGATAGGTCAGGTCAACTTTGTTGCCATCCACCCGTGACACCGTGTGCACCCGCCAGTTTTTGTCGTCGCGTTCTGAATAATCCTCATGCGCATGTGCGCCGCGGGATTCCTTGCGCGCCTCGGCACCGTGGATGGTGGCCAATGCGTTTGGCATCAGGTTGGCAAGTTCCAGGGTTTCCATCAGGTCAGAGTTCCAGACCAGGCTGCGATCGGTGACTTTCAGGTCATCCATTTTCGCAGCAATTGCTGTCATCTTCTCGACGCCCTCTTTTAGGGTTTTGTCGGTGCGGAAGACCGCTGCATCTGCCTGCATGGTTTTCTGCATTTCCAAACGCAGATCTGCAGTTGTCACGCTGCCGTTGGCATTGCGTAGCCCGTCAAAGCGATCAAAGGCCGCGTCAACAGAGGCTTGGTTTAGCACTGGGTTGGCGGCGTCTGCATCCACGGTTTCGCCTGCGCGGATGGCGGCAGCGCGGCCAAAGACCACAAGATCGATCAGCGAATTTGACCCCAGACGGTTGGCCCCATGCACAGAGGCACAGCCTGCTTCGCCCACGGCCATCAAGCCCGGAACGGTGGCGGTTGGATCGTCTTTGGTTGGGTTCAGCACCTCGCCCCAATAGTTGGTTGGGATACCGCCCATGTTGTAGTGCACCGTCGGGATCACTGGGATTGGTTCTTTGGTGACGTCAACCCCGGCGAAGATCTTGGCGGATTCCGAGATGCCCGGCAGGCGTTCGGCCAGGGCCTCTGGTGGCAGGTGATTGAGGTTCAAAAAGATGTGGTCACTGCCGTCGCCGACACCGCGACCTTCGCGGATTTCCATGGTCATAGACCGAGACACGTAATCGCGCGGGGCAAGGTCTTTGTACTGGGGTGCGTAGCGTTCCATGAAACGCTCGCCTTCGGAGTTGGTCAGATAACCGCCTTCGCCGCGTGCGCCTTCGGTGATCAGGCAGCCAGAGCCGTAAATGCCGGTTGGGTGGAATTGCACAAATTCCATATCCTGAAGCGCGAGGCCCGCGCGGGCCACCATGCCGCCGCCATCGCCTGTACAGGTGTGGGCAGAGGTTGCCGAGAAATACGCACGGCCATAGCCGCCGGTGGCCAGAACAACGGTTTTGGCGTTGAAGACATGCATGGTGCCGTCGTCAAGCTTCCAGCAGACAACACCTTGGCATTCGCCCTCTTCGCTCATGATCAGGTCAATCGCGAAGTACTCGATGTAGAATTCGGCGTTGTTTTTCAGCGATTGGCCATAGAGCGTGTGCAGGATCGCGTGACCGGTCCGGTCCGCGGCGGCGCAAGTCCGCTGCACGGCAGGGCCTTCACCAAATTCGGTGGTGTGACCGCCAAAGGGGCGCTGATAGATTTTGCCTTCTTCGGTGCGCGAGAACGGCACGCCGTAGTGTTCCAGTTCGTAAACCGCTTTGGGGGCTTCGCGCGCCAGGTATTCCATCGCGTCGGTGTCACCCAGCCAGTCAGAGCCTTTGACGGTGTCATACATGTGCCACTGCCAATTGTCCGGACCCATGTTGGACAGGGATGCGGCGATGCCGCCTTGGGCGGCGACTGTGTGCGAGCGGGTTGGGAAAACCTTGGTCACGCAAGCAGTGCGCAGGCCTTGTTCTGCCATGCCCAGTGTGGCGCGCAAACCTGCGCCGCCAGCACCAACCACAACAACGTCATATTCGTGCGTTTCGTATTCGTAAGCAGCCATGATGAGCTCCGGGTCTTAAAGGGCGATTTTGGCGACGGCGAAAACGCCTGCGGCCATGAGGGCGTAGCTGAGGCAGGTCACTAGGATCAACGTGATCTTGCCCGCCAGACCATGCACATAGTCTTCGATGAGGACCTGTGCGCCATCATTGAAGTGCTTAAAGCCGACAATGAATGTCAGAAGCGCAATGATGGCAGGAAGGGGACGTGAATAATATTCGGTGACGGTGGCATAATCATCGCCAAGCGCTGCGCCAAAAGTCAGCATGAACAGCGGGATTAAAAACAGCAGGGCAACTGAAGACACCTTCATAGCCCAGAAATGATGTACGCCCGATTTGGCAGAGCCGAGGCCCGTGGCGCGCTTGCGGTCAGTGAGATAACGCATGGCTTGCTCCTAAACTCAGACGAAGATGAAGGTAAGAAGGGACAGGATCGGGGCACCAATCAGGCAGGCCCAGCCGAGTTTCTCGGCCTGTTCAAGCTCCAGCATCTTGGCGTTGTCCCAGATCAGGTGCCGTATCCCGGCCAGCGTGTGATACCACATGCCCAGCACCGACAGCGCCATAACCAAATCGCCAAACCAGCTGGTCAGAAAGCCGTTTGCGACGGCAAAGGCTGATTCTGAGGCAGCGGCGGCGAGGAACCACCAGACGATCAACAGCGCGGTGACCAACATGGCATTGCCAGTGATCCGCGTCAGGATCGACGTGATGGAAGTGAGCTGCGGTCGATAGACCGACAAGTGCGGCGAAAGCGGGCGATTGCCCCGGTTCACATCAGCCATTCTGAATCCTTTCAGGTTCCCTTGCTGCCTTTAGTAACAAATATTTCCATTCTGTCACCGCTCGGATTGGTAATAATGCGGTATTTTTTCAATAAATGGTCTGATTTTTGGCAATTGTGGGTTCTTGGCCTTATTTTGTGATCACAGAAATATTTCATGTGATCACATGTTAGCGCCAACCCGCGCGCAACGCGCCTCAATGGTCACAAAACCCGGTGCAACAATCCCCTGATTCAGGTAAGGTGCAAAAGGCCCCCGTTGAATGTTCAGGGATCGCTTTTCATTTGTGATCACAAAATCAAACTTAGTCGCTGGGGGCCATCTGCAGCAAAGCGTCAGCAAATTCACTGCAGACGGTGATCTCTTGGGTTTGGGGGTCATAAAAGGCATTGGCCTCGTCACATTGCGTTACCCGCACACCCAGGGGGACCGGCAGTTCAAACTCAGCATTTAGCGCTGCCAGTTCTGTCGTGATCACACGGCTGGTCAGGACGGCACCATCGGTGGTTTCATCGGTTTCACGTAAGATTAGCGTGGCTCCGCCCCTGTCAGATGCAATCTGGTCCAGCGCCCCACCCCAACTGTGCGCGGCTTGGTCAAATTCATCTGGGCAATAGTCTGCGCGTTCTTCTGGCAAGCCGAGATCCTGGGCGACGTCGTCGCGTTCGTCCGGGTTGGCCCCATAGAAAAGGCAAACCAGATTGTAATAGCGCTGAATGTCCGGCCCGTGCACATCCCAAAACGGGATATCTGCGGCATCTGTTTGCTCGGCTTCGCCCAAAAAGCCAAAAGCGGTGTCATAGGCCAGCTGTACGGCGGACTCTTCGTCATAAAATTCAGACAGTAGAAACACAGACAGCACGTCCGCTGCGTCTTCTTCTTGGCCAAAGATCGGCAGCTCTAGGATGTCAATCAGCGCATGGCCGAACTCATGATAGAAAATGCCCAGCAGATTGTTTTCAACATAGGCTTGGGTGTCTTCTGAGGTGGTTTCAAAAGACAGCTCGGCCTGTGCAGGACAGGCCAGAGCAATGGTTGTAGCGGATAAAATGGTTTTGATCATTTCCCATCAAAGCGGCATTAATACCCAAATATCAAGATCTAGCAGCACATCAGGCAAGTATTTGCCATCGTCGCCTTTCAGCTCGAACGGCGCGCCGCCTTTGGTGGCGACCAGACGTAGACGGATGGCCCCTACCCCAGGTGCACTGGTTTCAGCTTTGTCCAGAACCTCGGACCAAGCGCGAATGGTTGTGCCAGAGAGGCAAGGGTTGGCATGGGCACCGCCGTTTAGGCCAACAATCATCTGCGCATTGGCCAGACCGTTGAACGACAGGGCACGGGCCATAGAGATCACGTGGCCGCCATAGATCAGACGGGTGCCATCTGGGCGGGCGGTGTTGTCAAAATGCACTTTGGCGGTGTTCTGCCAAAGCCGCGTTGCGATCATGTGTTCGGCTTCTTCGATGGTGACGCCATCGACGTGATCAATCACTTCGCCAATTTCGTAGTCGCCCCAGCGGTGCTGTTCACCTGCGAGGTCAAAATCATAGGTGCTGAAGTCGAGGCCTTGGGGGATGGCTAGCTGATCGGCCGGGATCACTTTGTTAAGTTCAGGAATGACGGTTTCTGGGGCTGGGGCGTCAAGGTTGCCTTTGCGCACCATGACCCAGCGCACGTATTCCATGACCGTTTCGTCGTTTTGGTTCAATCCGCGCGTGCGCACATAAACCACGCCGGATTTGCCGTTGGAGTTTTGTTTGACGCCGATTACTTCGGATTCAGAGCGCAGCGTGTCACCTTCGTAAACTGGCAACAGCCAGCGACCCTCGGCATAGCCAAGGTTCGCGACCGCATTTAGAGACACGTCGGGCACGGTTTTGCCGAACACGACGTGAAAGGCCGCAAGATCATCCAGCGGCGATTTTGGCAGACCAGAGGCCCGCGCGAATTCATCGGAAGAATACAGAGCGTGGCGCGCGGGATAAAACGCGTGATACAGGGCACGTTCCCCACCAGAAATGGTGCGCGGGACCGCGTGTTTGATCACGTCACCAACGTTGTAATCTTCGAAAAACCGGCCGGCATTGGTCTTGGCCATCAGTGTGCTCCTAGCTTTGTATCAGGGGTGTAGGTGCCTTCGACCTCTTTCACCACAGCTTGGCCACAGCGCATGATGCCTTTGACCGGGTCAAAGGTTTGCGTGGGGCTGCCGTGTAATGCCCAGCCTTTGTTCAAGGCGTCGGTGACTTTGTGGCAGAAGGCAGATGTGTCATCTTCGGAGAGAAAACGGTAAAGTTTCATGGGTTAGCCTCCGAATGCATTGAGACCAAACAGCATGTGGATCGCGCCAATCACGCCAAGCAGCAGAACTGAAATGGCCAAGAACATCGCGTCTTTTGCAATCGTGCCCTTGGGGTTTGGTTCCCATGCGGGCTCGGCACGGTTGATGACGCGGATCTCGATTAGGGTCCAGACCCATAGGCCCCCAAACAGAACCGCAGAGGCAATATCGCCGTTCACAAGGATATGTGCGATGGCCCAAAGTGCAACGCCGATGAGCATTGGGTGTCTCAGACCATAGAATATAGCGCCTTTTTTGGGTCCGGGGCTGGTGAAGTACAGCGCAAAAAGCACAAGTACATTGTTAACCGGCTTGCCCCAAGCAGGTGTATCCCAAAGGTGGGTGTATTCAGCGGCGCGGTAGCCCAGAACCATGAGAACAACCGATAACAGCAGCAATAAGGCGATGAGCCCTTTGCCCTTGTCGCCCAAGCGCGCACGCGCATCTGGCATCACTCGTTTGAACAAATGAGCGGCAAACCAGATGATTAAACCAATAACAAGCAATGTCATTTCAGCGATCTCCGAAAGAAAATGTAAATCGCGTTAACACCTAGTCGTTTATCGCAGCAATTGCATCCGCTTTTGCAAGTATTTCGCGGGCAGTCACCACATGCAGGTTTTCAACAATCTTGCCGTCGACAACCGCGACGCCCGTGCCTTCTTTTTCGGCCTGCTCAAACGCCTCGATCTGGCGGCGCGACAGGTCAATCTCGGCCTCGGAGGGGGCAAATGCCACATTGGTGACGGCGATTTGGGCCGGGTGAATGATGGTTTTGCCATCCATGCCCATGTCGCGGCCCTGCTCGCATTCAAACTGCAGACCGTCATCGTCTTTGAAGGCATTGTAAACGCCATCGACGATGATCACACCCTCGGCTTTGGCGGCCAAGAGGCAAAGGCCAAGGCCAGCCTGCATCGGCAGGCGGTCCGGGCGGAACCGCGATTGCAGCTCTTTGGCCAAGTCATTTGTGCCCATAACAAAGCCTTGCAGACTGGGGTGTTCAGCGATTTCAAGCGCCTTGAGCATGCCACGTGCGGTTTCCATCATCGCCCAGATCGGCATATCGCCAACGATGTCTGCCAGAGCCTGAACATCCGCTGCGCTGTTGACCTTTGGCAGCAGCACGGCGTCCGCCTGCATATTTTTAACAGCCGCAGCATCAGCTAGGCCCCATTCGGTCGACAAATCGTTGATGCGCACAATGCGCATGCGCGGGCCGTAGTCGCCGGTTTCCAGTGCATTCGCCAGGGTTGCGCGGGCGTTTTCCTTTTCGGCCGGAGCCACCGCATCTTCGAGATCAAAGATAATGGCGTCGACTGGCAAAGTCTTGGCTTTTTCCAGTGCGCGCTCCTTGGACCCTGGGATGTAAAGGACGGAGCGGTATGGGCGTGTGCGTTGCGACAAGGATTCTCTCCCGTAATAAAGTTGCGCGCAGTAGTCGCATTTTTTGCAAAAAGAATTCAAGTGAAATCGTGCCGCAGCGCAGAAATACGGCACGTCAAAGCCGCGCAACAGGCTCACGGGCGCTGCATTAACGCTAAATTTCCTAGTTTCCCGCATTATTTTTGCATCAAGACACAGAGTTCAGCCCCATTGAAACGGGATTTAACGAGCTCGCTTTCGCAGAATGCAAAGCACTTCAGGGATTTGCCAAAACGGCAAACCACCAGCAGCGCTTTGCCAGGAAGGACCAAAATGGAGAAGTTAATAACCCTCACAACGATGTTGTTTTTGCTGGCGCTCGCTGGCACGCAGGTCAACGCCCAAAGCCAGCGCGCCTGTGCGCCACGTGATTCCGTGGTGCAGCGCCTCGCAACAGGATACGGCGAAACCCGACGCTCTGTTGGATTGGGGAGCAATAATGCGATGATCGAAGTGTTTGCCAGCGCCGAAAGTGGCAGTTGGACCATCACGGTGACGATGCCCAATGGGGTAACGTGCTTGGTGGCCACCGGGCAATCCTATGAGGCAATGGCGGAAACCTTGCCACTGCAGGAAAAAGACGCCTAGATCTGCGAACGCACACGACAGGCATTTGAGAGTGCGCCTATGTGAGCGCATCCCAAATCAATTTCGCTCCGGTGCAGGCCAGGCAAATATACGTCACCCGGAAAAACAGCTGCTCGGGAATGATGTGGTGGGCTTTGACACCGATCCACACCCCCAACAGGGCGATGGGGGCAAGAAAGAGGTCGGCGAGCAAGGTCTGATAAGTGAAAATCCCAAGCACCGCATAGGGAATGAATTTCAGCGCATTGATCACCCAAAACACAAGCGTCACCGTCGCGTGGTAGCGGGTTTTCCCCAGACCCTGAGGCAAGAGATACATCGCTGCGGGGGGGCCGCCCGCATGGCTGACAAAACTGGTGAATCCAGAAACAGCACCGGCCAAAAAGCCCGTCCGACTTGAAAACGTGACGTCAGAGACCACCGTTCGTGGCCAGATGCGCCACAACACAAAGGCCAGAGAGATCACGCCTAGCAAAAGCCGCAGCATGTCATCATCAATGACCGTAAACAGCGCCGCACCTAAAAGAAGCCCAGGCAAACCGCCGAGGATCAAGATTTTTGCCTGCGTGCTGTCCCACTGTTTCCAGAAGGGCCGCAGCGTGCCCACATCCATCAGCATCAAAAGCGGTAACATCAGGCCAACAGCGTCTGATGGTTTCATCACAATCGCAAGAATCGCAGAGCTGACAAAAGCCACGCTGCCGCCAAATCCACCTTTGGAAATGCCCGCAAACAGCACTGCGATGGCCGCAACAACGAATATTTCAGTTTCCATAAGGTCCACTCAGTTAGCGCTAAAGCTCTTTGTATGCGCATGTATACATGCCGCTTCAAGCAAATAACACAGGGGATATAGCGCCGCACTGCGGCGCAAAATGCTTGCGTGACGCCGCAGATGAGCGTAACCAAACCCCAAATTTCAATCGGACCGGAGACAGTTTCTATGGCCAGACCTAAAATCGCCCTTATCGGCGCGGGTAACATCGGCGGCACGCTCGCACATCTTGCAGCGGTCAAAGAATTGGGTGACGTTGTACTTTTTGATATCGCCGACGGCCTGCCACAGGGCAAGGCACTCGACATCGCAGAATCCGGCCCGTCCGAAGGGTTTGATGCGGATATGTCTGGCACAAGCGACTATGCCGACATCGCCGGCGCAGACGTTTGCATCGTTACAGCCGGTGTTGCGCGTAAGCCTGGCATGAGCCGTGATGACCTGTTGGGCATCAACCTGAAAGTCATGAAATCCGTTGGTGAAGGCATCGCAGCCCACGCGCCAAACGCATTTGTTATCTGCATCACCAACCCGCTGGACGCGATGGTTTGGGCGCTGCGCGAATTCTCTGGTCTGCCACATAACATGGTTTGCGGCATGGCGGGTGTTCTGGACTCTGCGCGCTTCCGTCACTTCCTGGCAGAAGAATTCAAAGTGTCCATGCGTGACGTGACTGCGTTTGTATTGGGCGGCCACGGTGACACAATGGTGCCATCAGTGCGTTACTCAACAGTGGGCGGCATCCCTCTGCCAGATATGGTGGAGATGGGTTGGACCACACAAGAGAAACTGGACACAATCGTTCAGCGGACACGTGATGGCGGTGCGGAAATCGTTGGCCTGTTGAAAACCGGCTCTGCGTTCTATGCGCCGGCGACCTCTGCCATCGAAATGGCCGAAGCGTTTTTGAAAGACCAGAAACGTGTGTTGCCATGTGCAGCCTACGTTGACGGTGCGCTGGGTCTGGACGGCATGTATGTTGGTGTACCAACTGTCATCGGTGCCGGTGGTGTTGAGCGTGTGATCGACATCAAACTGAATGCCGAAGAGCAAGAAGGCTTTGATAAATCTGTGGCTGCGGTCAAAGGTCTGGTCACAGCTTGCCAAGAGATCGACGGCTCGCTGAAGTAAGCCGCGACGTTTAGACTTTGAAGGGGCGCAAAGAGCAATCTTTGCGCCCTTTTCTATGGGGCCTTAGGTGTTTTGCGGGTCAAAATCATAGATCGCCTCTATCGCGGCGGGGTAGCGTTTGATCAGCTCGGCGTCAAAGGCGGCGGTGGTTGTGGCTTTGATCTCGGGCAAGACTTGCCTGATCTTTGGCAGGGGATCAAAGCCTGCACGATCCAGCAGGCCAAACCCTTCGAGCCGGTCCAAATGGGCCGGCCGCAGGATTTGCAAGGCGCGATGCAGGCGTTTGCCCGCACGATGGGACATATTGGTGGATAAGAATTGATTGACCTGTTCAATCCGGTGACCAGACACAAGCCGCAGAAGATCGTCGATGTCGTGCCCCGCATAGCGCACAATTTTGATCAACCAGTGCAAGGGTGTCAGGCCATCAAAATGAAACAGTCGGCTTGTGGTTGATGTATAACGATTAGAGCGCTTGTCGCGCCTTGCCTGTCCACGAAACGACCAGTGCAGACCAAGAACAAAATCCTGCCCTGTCGGCACCGCGCATTTCCCGGCTGAATGGCCCAAAAGACCGTTGATATAGCAGCCACGATCCGGGCCAAAAATAATGTCGTCATAGCGATGACGCCCCTTGGTGGAGCCACGCAAGACCCCGTCAAAAAGACCGGTGATCTGCTGACGGCGCACATAGGCCCGCTCCCACACTGGGAAATGCAATTCGACGCCCAATTCGGCAACATAGGTCAGCTCTTTTGCCAGGGGACGATCCTGACACAAAAACTCGTCGGCATCCAAGCTGATGAGCCAATCTGTCTGGGCTTGGGCCAGGGCGTGATTTGCGTTGAGGGTTTGCCGGCGCATTTGCAATTTTGGCCGCCCATCGCCCCCGTTTAAATGCGCCCAATGCGCCGCATTGCATTGGGTGACGGTCACCCCAGGCATTTTGGCAAGCGGCTCTGCGGCGCTGTCGTCTGGTTGGTCTAAATACACAAAGACCTGGCTTGCGCCTGTTGCCAAATGCCAGGCAACATTTGCCAGGATCAATATTTCCGGCTCATCCGCGGTCAAAACCACGGCCCATGTGTCTAATTTGTTCATTTTGACGCAAAACACCACTTAACTTGGGCCAGTCTGAAACGGAATGCAGACCGAATCAACAGATATCTCAACCCAAATCTTATTTTTGTGATCACAGATTTTTTTCGTGTGATCACAAAATATAGAAAATTGACCGTATTTCCTCTGTATCGCAAAAAAGGGCTTAGTTTGTTGGTCATTATCGGTTTATACCGGTTTCAATCGTAGCAATATGGGACAGTTTCATGAACATCCATGAATACCAAGCGAAGGCTTTGCTTCGCTCTTATGGCGCCCCGGTATCTGAAGGACGTGTTGTCCTGAGAGCCGAAGACGCCAAAACCGCAGCTGGTGAGCTGGACGGCCCGCTTTGGGTTGTAAAGGCACAGATCCACGCGGGTGGTCGCGGCAAGGGTTCTTTCAAAGAAGCCGATGCGGGCGAAAAGGGCGGCGTGCGCTTGACCAAATCTGTGGAAGAAGCCGCAGAGGAAGCCAAAAAGATGCTGGGCCGCACATTGGTCACACATCAGACTGGCCCAGTGGGCAAGCAAGTCAACCGCATCTATATCGAAGCCGGTTCCGGCATCGAAACAGAATTGTATCTGGCGCTGCTGGTGGACCGCGTGACATCTCGTGTGTCCTTTGTCTGCTCGACCGAAGGCGGCATGGACATTGAAGAAGTGGCTGCGTCTACTCCGGAAAAGATCCTGTCCTTCTCTGTTGATCCGGCCACAGGCTATCAGCCATTCCACGGCCGTCGTGTTGCCTTTTCGTTGGGCCTGAAAGGCGCACAGGTTAAGCAGTGTGTGAAACTGATGGGTCAACTTTACAAAGCGTTCAACGAAAAAGACATGGAGATGCTGGAGATCAACCCGTTGATCGTGTCTGACTCTGGTGATCTGAAAGTTCTGGATGCGAAAGTTGGCTTTGACGGCAACGCGGTTTACCGCCACGCCGATGTTGCGGAATTGCGCGACGAAAGCGAAGAAGATTCTAAAGAATTGGAAGCGTCCAAATACGACCTGAACTACATCGCGCTTGACGGTGAAATCGGTTGTATGGTGAACGGTGCTGGTTTGGCGATGGCCACAATGGACATCATTAAGCTGTATGGCGCAGAGCCTGCGAACTTCTTGGATGTTGGCGGCGGCGCGACCAAAGAAAAAGTCACCGAAGCGTTCAAAATCATCACCTCTGACCCACAGGTCAAAGGCATTTTGGTGAACATCTTTGGTGGCATCATGCGCTGCGATGTGATCGCAGAAGGCGTTGTGGCAGCTGTGAAAGAAGTTGGTCTGCAGGTGCCATTGGTTGTGCGTCTAGAAGGCACAAACGTAGAAGCCGGTAAAGAGATCATCAACACCTCTGGCCTTGACGTCATCGCAGCAGACAACCTGTCTGACGGTGCTGAAAAGATCGTTAAAGCGGTTAAGGGTTAATTTCGGATGCGTTCAGTTCTTGTTGGTTTCGCACTTTTTGCTCTTACCGGTTGTCAAACAACAACCGCAAGTGTGGCTGCACAGAACGTCAATGGCTCTGCTGCATTTTCCAAAATGCAATCGCAGATGGCGGCAAGCGTCTTCAAAGACGTTTGTGTTGATACTTTGCCAAACTTCAACGAAGCTGAGGCAGAACTCCGAAAAATTGGTGCAAAGCAAGTCGGCAAGATTTGGAGGCTAGGAGGGGGTGCAGCAGTGTTTTCCATCCAAACCACCAATGGTCGGAAGGGGTGTGTTGCCACTGTTCAGGAAACCAAGAATTTTGAAATGCTTAATGCACTTTCAAAGGCGCTTAAGGACCCTGCTCTACCGCTTAGAGCAGGTAAACTTGGGAAAAATTTAGCTTTCTTGGCTAACACCCGTGGCGGCCCTGCCTTGATTGTTTTCACTCCCAACACGCAAAAATCGACGGCCTCGACATTTTGGATCGAAGCCAAGGACACAAACTGATCTCGCCGTTCCAAACGGTGAAGTATAGTAAGGAGATGCCAAATGGCCATTCTCGTAGACGAAAATACTAAAGTGATCTGTCAGGGCCTGACCGGCTCGCAGGGCACGTTCCACTCTGAGCAAGCGATTGCTTATGGCACTAAAATGGTTGGTGGTGTGACACCGGGCAAAGGTGGCATCGAGCATCTGGGCTTGCCTGTGTTCAATTCTGTACACGAAGCCAAGCACGTCACTGAAGCGAATGCTTCTGTGATCTATGTTCCTCCGCCGTTTGCAGCGGATTCCATTCTGGAAGCCATTGATGCGGAAATGGAACTGATCATCTGTATCACCGAAGGCATTCCTGTGCTGGACATGATGGCGGTGAAACGCGCGTTGGAAGGCTCTGCTAGCCGTTTGATCGGGCCAAACTGCCCGGGTGTTATCACCCCTGACGCCTGCAAAATCGGCATTATGCCGGGCCACATCCACAAACGTGGCTCTGTGGGTGTTGTGTCCCGTTCCGGCACACTGACATATGAGGCGGTGAAACAGACAGCCGATATCGGTTTGGGCCAGTCCACTGCTGTGGGCATCGGCGGCGATCCGATCAAAGGCACAGAGCACATCGACGTTTTGGACATGTTCCTGGATGATGATGAAACCCAATCCATCATCATGATCGGTGAAATCGGTGGTTCTGCAGAAGAAGAAGCGGCGGAATTCCTGAAAGAGCAAAAGAAGAAGGGCCGTTGGAAACCAACAGCTGGCTTCATTGCGGGCCGTACGGCACCTCCGGGCCGCCGCATGGGTCACGCCGGCGCGATTGTCGCTGGCGGCAAAGGTGGCGCCGAAGACAAGATCGAAGCCATGAAGTCTGCGGGCATCGTTGTTGCTGACAGCCCGGCCGGTTTGGGCGAAGCTGTTCTGAAAGCGATCGGCTAATGAAAAAGATGTCGGTAAACTGGCTTTACCGCATTTGTACCGCGATGGCCATTTCGGCCATCGCGAACACTGGTCTTGCCGAAAGCGGCTCCAATTCGCTGCAAGAAACGCTCAATCTGTGTGTTGCTGCGGAACAGTTTGAACAAGCTGCTAATGTTGAACTATCAAACATTGGTTGGACTGAAGTGAAAAGAAAAGAGTTGAGCGATCACGCAATTCTTGGATTTGCTGCGCAACAGTTTTCACTCCTTACGTTTAACAGTGATGTGTCTGATCACTGGAGCAAAACTTGGGTTTCGGCCAAACAATATGCAGGTGCAGAACGTCGCTATAAAGACACAAACCCAAACGTTGCTGTTCAAGTATTTGAACGCCGTGATAATCAAAGCATCTTGAAGCTCACACGAACATCGATAGGCTCGAAAGTTCAGATCCAATGCGACGTGATTTTGTCCGCTGAAAGTGCTTCCGAGCTGGCTAACGTCTTGCCTGCACCACAGACGTTACCTTATCCAATCTATACTTTTCCGCGACAAACAACGCCCTTTGGGTCGTTGCAAATCATAGGCTTTGATCAGAACCGTATCGAAGCCGCTATCAAAGAAGAATTTCCATTCTTCGCCCATTTTAGCGTGGTATCAAAATGACTGATCAATCCTCCAACGATCTGTTTCACGCCTCTAGCTTTATGCAGGGGCATAATGCTGAATATCTTGAGCAGCTTTACGCGCGCTATGCGTCTGACCCAAATGCGGTTGACGAGGTCTGGCAAGACTTTTTCAAACAGCTGGGTGATGCAGAGCTGGACGTAAAGGCCGAAGCCACCGGCCCGAGTTGGGCGCGTGGTGATTGGCCCCCGGCCCCAAATGATGATCTGACCAGCGCGTTGACAGGCGAATACCCTGCCCCGGCAGAAGTCAAAGGCGCGGGTGACAAAATCAAAGCCAAGGCGGCCGAAAAGGGCGTGGAAGTCTCTGATGAGGCGGTCAAACAAGCGGTTCTGGATTCGATCCGCGCGCTGATGTTGATCCGGGCGTACCGTATTCGTGGCCATTTGGTTGCTGACCTTGATCCTTTGGGCATGCGCGATAAGACACCTCACCCAGAACTGGACCCCGCGTCTTATGGGTTTGCAGGTGCCGATTTGGATCGTCCGATCTTTATCGACAACGTTTTGGGTCTGCAGATCGCAACGATGCGTCAGATTTTGGACATTGTGCGCCGGACCTATTGCGGCACGTTTGCGATGCAATACATGCATATTTCGAACCCCGAAGAGGCCAGCTGGCTGAAAGAACGGATCGAGGGCTACAACAAAGAGATCACGTTTACGCGCGAAGGGCGTAAGGCAATCTTGAACAAGATGGTTGAGGCCGAGGGCTTTGAGAAGTTCCTGCATGTAAAATACATGGGCACCAAACGTTTTGGTCTGGATGGCGGCGAAAGCCTGATCCCAGCGATGGAACAAATCATCAAGCGCGGTGGCGCGTTGGGGGTGCAGGACATCGTGATCGGCATGCCGCACCGTGGGCGTCTGTCGGTTTTGGCGAACGTGATGCGCAAACCTTACAAGGCCATCTTTAACGAATTCCAAGGTGGCTCGTTCAAACCCGAAGACGTTGATGGGTCTGGCGATGTGAAATATCACCTGGGCGCGTCTTCTGATCGGGAATTTGATGGCAATTCGGTGCATTTATCGCTGACCGCCAACCCAAGCCACTTGGAAGCCGTCAACCCGGTTGTGCTGGGGAAAGTGCGGGCCAAACAAGATCAGCTGAATGACGATGACCGAATTTCAGTTTTGCCAATTTTGTTGCACGGTGATGCGGCTTTTGCGGGTCAAGGTGTTGTGGCAGAGTGTTTTGCCCTGTCTGGACTGCGTGGTCATAAGACCGGCGGCACGATGCATATCGTTGTGAACAACCAGATTGGTTTCACGACGGCGCCGCATTTCTCGCGGTCTTCGCCCTATCCAACAGACAACGCGCTGGTGGTTGAAGCGCCGATTTTCCACGTGAACGGCGATGACCCGGAAGCGGTTGTACATGCGGCGAAAGTCGCGACAGAATTCCGTCAGAAATTCCACAAAGATGTTGTGCTGGATATCTTCTGCTATCGCCGGTTTGGTCACAACGAGGGCGACGAGCCCATGTTCACCAATCCGATGATGTACAAGAAGATCAAGGGCCACAAAACCACCCTCAGCCTGTATACCGAGCGTCTGGTCAAAGATGGCCTGATCCCGGAAGGCGAGATCGAGGACATGAAGGCCGCGTTCCAGGCGCATTTGAACGAAGAGTTCGAAGCGGGCAAGGAATACAAGCCCAACAAAGCTGATTGGCTGGATGGCAAATGGTCTCATCTGGATCGCAAAGACGAAGATTATCAGCGTGGCGAAACCGCAATAAAACGCGAGACCTTTGACCAGATTGGCGCGTCGCTGGCGTCGGTGCCAGAGGGCTATCCGATTCACAAGACGGTCGGTCGTTTGCTGGAAAACCGTGGTAAGATGTTTGCAAGCGGCAAAGGTATTGACTGGGCCACCGGCGAAGCCTTGGCGTTTGGCTCTTTGTTAACCGAAGGCTATCCGGTGCGTCTTTCGGGTCAGGATGCAACCCGCGGGACTTTCTCGCAGCGGCACTCTGGCATTGTGAACCAAGATAACGAAACCCGCTATTATCCGCTAAACAATATCCGGTCGGGCCAGGCACAGTACGAAGTGATCGATTCAGCCCTGTCTGAATATGCGGTTCTGGGTTTTGAATACGGCTATTCGCTGGCAGAGCCAAATGCGCTGACACTGTGGGAAGCGCAGTTTGGTGACTTTGCCAATGGTGCGCAGATTATGTTTGACCAATTCATCAGCTCTGGTGAAAGCAAGTGGTTGCGCATGTCAGGCCTGACGGTTCTGTTGCCGCATGGCTTTGAAGGCCAGGGCCCAGAGCACAGCTCTGCCCGTTTGGAACGGTTCTTGCAGATGTGCGGGGGCGACAACTGGATTGTGGCCAACTGTACTACGCCGGCGAACTATTTCCATATCCTGCGCCGTCAGTTGCATCGCAGCTTCCGGAAACCTTTGATCATGATGACGCCAAAATCTTTGTTGCGTCACAAAATGGCGGTGTCCAAGACCGAAGAATTCACCGATGGCTCTAGCTTCCACCGGGTACTTTGGGATGATGCGCAATATGGCAACAGCGATGCTAAGCTGGTCAAAGATGACAAAATCAAGCGCGTCGTCATGTGTTCAGGCAAAGTCTACTATGACTTGCTGGAAGAACGCGACGCACGCGGCATAGATGACATCTATCTGATGCGTATTGAACAGTTCTATCCATTCCCGGCGATCTCGTTGGTGAAGGAGCTAGAACGCTTTAAAGGCGCTGAAATGGTTTGGTGCCAAGAAGAGCCAAAGAACCAAGGGGCTTGGACCTTTATTGAGCCAAACATCGAATGGGTTCTAGGCCGCATCAAAGCAAAAAACACACGTCCGATTTATGTGGGTCGTCAGGCATCTGCCTCGCCTGCGACCGGACTTGCAAGCCAACATAAAGCACAACAAGCAGCGCTGGTGAATGACGCGCTGACCATTGAAGGGTAATTAGAACAATGACGACTGAAGTACGCGTCCCTACTCTGGGCGAAAGTGTGACCGAGGCCACTGTGGCCACTTGGTTCAAGAAACCTGGCGACGCTGTTGCCGTGGATGAAATGCTGTGTGAGCTGGAAACCGACAAGGTGACTGTCGAAGTGCCGGCCCCTGCTGCAGGTTCTATGGGCGAGATCGTGGCTGCAGAAGGCGACACTGTGGGTGTTGATGCGCTGTTGGCGACCATTCTGGCGGGCGAAGGTGCTGCTCCAGCACCAGTAGCACCAGCGGCTGCGTCTGCTCCAGAAGCGGCTGCGGCAACGGGTGCTTCCGTTGACGTTATGGTGCCAACGCTTGGTGAATCTGTGACCGAAGCTACGGTTTCGACCTGGTTCAAGCAGGTTGGCGACAGCGTTGCAGCAGACGAAATGCTGTGCGAGCTGGAAACTGACAAAGTGTCTGTCGAAGTGCCTGCCCCGGCGGCTGGTGTTTTGACCGAAATCATCGCAGCCGAAGGCGCAACTGTGGATGCGACTGCAAAGCTGGCGGTTCTGTCCTCTGGTGGTGGTGCGGTTGCAGCGGCTCCTGCGGCGGCGGCACCTGTTGCGGCAGCAAGTGGCAAAGACGTTGAAAACGCGCCTTCGGCCAACAAGCTGATGGCGGAAAAAGGTCTGGTTGCAGCACAGGTTGCGGGATCTGGCCGGGATGGTCGCATCATGAAAGAAGACGTGCTGAAAGCCGCGATTGCGCCGGCAGCAGCGGCGGCCCCGGCGGCGGCGGTTGTGGCCCGTGCGCCTGTCGCGGCAGATGACGCGGCCCGCGAAGAGCGTGTGAAAATGACACGTCTGCGCCAGACGATTGCCAAGCGTCTGAAAGAATCTCAGAACACCGCGGCGATGCTGACCACCTATAACGAGGTCGATATGACCGAAGTTATGGCGCTGCGGAATGAGTACAAAGAGCTGTTCCTGAAAAAGCACGGCGTCAAGCTTGGCTTTATGTCGTTCTTTACCAAGGCCTGCGTGCACGCGTTGAAAGAAGTGCCCGAAGTGAACGCCGAAATCGACGGCACCGATGTTGTGTATAAAAACTTTGTCCACATGGGCATTGCGGCAGGCACGCCAACCGGTCTGGTTGTTCCGGTGATCCGGGATGCCGATCAGATGGGCTTTGCAGAGATTGAAAAAGCCATTGGCGAAAAAGGCAAACGCGCGCGCGATGGCAAGCTGTCTATGGCGGAAATGCAGGGCGGGTCGTTCACCATCTCTAACGGTGGCGTCTATGGCTCCTTGATGTCTTCGCCCATCCTGAACCCGCCGCAGTCTGGTATCTTGGGCATGCATAAAATTCAGGACCGTCCAATGGCGATCAATGGCCAAGTGGTGATCCGCCCGATGATGTATCTGGCGCTGTCATATGACCACCGCATCGTGGATGGCAAAGGTGCTGTGACCTTCCTTGTGCGCGTGAAAGAAGCGCTGGAAGATCCTCGTCGTCTGTTGATGGATCTGTAAGTTTAAATATGGGGCACTCCGCCCCGTATTCATTTTTCCATAAATACTCCGGGGGAAGTGCCAGCGGCACTGAGGGCAGAGCCCCCTCCCCACCCCGAATTTCAGGAGACACACATGTCCCAATATGACGTCATCATCATCGGATCAGGCCCCGGCGGCTATGTATCCGCTATTCGCTGCGCCCAGCTGGGTCTAAAAACCGCCATTGTGGAAAGCCGTGAGACTTTGGGCGGCACCTGCCTGAACGTGGGTTGTATCCCGTCAAAAGCGCTGTTGCACGCGACCCATATGCTGCACGAAGCAGAGCATAACTTTGCGAATATGGGCCTCAAGGGCAAAACTCAGTCTGTGGATTGGAACCAAATGAAGTCTTATAAAGACGACGTTGTGGGCCAAAACACCACGGGTGTTGAGTTCTTGATGAAAAAGAACAAGATCGATTGGATCAAGGGCTATGGCTCTATTCCTGCGGCGGGCAAGGTCACAGTTGGCGACACAACTTATGACACCAAGAACATTGTGATTGCGTCGGGTTCTGTGCCGTCCTCCTTGCCGGGTGTTGAGGTGGACGAGAAAGTCGTTGTGACCTCGACCGGCGCATTGGAGTTGAGCAAGGTTCCAAAGAAAATGGTTGTGATTGGCGCGGGTGTGATTGGGTTGGAGCTTGGCTCTGTGTATCAACGCCTTGGCTCTGAGGTGACTGTGGTTGAATATATGGATGCGGTTTGCCCTGGCATGGACAAAGATGTTCAGCGCACGTTCAAGCGTATTCTGGAAAAACAGGGTCTGAAATTCGTGATGGGCGCGGCCGTGTCTGGCGTGGATGCGACCAAGACCAAAGCCAAGGTTAAGTATTCTTTGAAAAAGAAACCTGACGCCGAGGAAGTGTTGGATGCGGATGTTGTGTTGGTGGCCACAGGTCGTAAGCCATATGCCGAAGGTCTGGGTTTGGACGCGCTGGGTGTGAAGATGACAGAGCGCGGACAGATTGCGGTGGATGCCCATTGGGCGACCAATGTGGCGGGCGTCTATGCGATCGGCGACGTGATCGAAGGCCCGATGCTGGCGCATAAGGCCGAAGACGAAGGCATGGCCGTCGCTGAGGTTCTGGCGGGCAAACATGGCCACGTGAACTATGGCGTCATTCCGGGTGTGGTCTACACCACGCCAGAGGTCGCGACTGTTGGTCAGACAGAAGACGCGCTGAAAGCCGAAGGCCGCAAGGTTAAGGTTGGCAAATTCTCGTTCATGGGCAACGCACGTGCCAAGGCCATTGGTCAGGCAGACGGGTTTGTGAAGCTGATCGCAGATGCGGAAACCGATCGCGTGCTAGGTGCGGCGATCATTGGCCCAGCAGCGGGCGATATGATCCACGAGATCTGTGTTGCGATGGAATTTGGCGCATCCGCACAGGATGTGGCGCTGACATGCCACGCGCACCCAACCTATTCCGAAGCCATGCGCGAAGCGGCTTTGGCCTGTGGTGACGGATCCATTCACGCGTAAAACCATCAGAAAGCAAAGACAAAGGCGGCCCAATCGGGTCGCCTTTTTTCGTTTCTAACAGGTGAACCAGAGTGACAGAACGACAGGGGGTTTTGCACGAGGGCTGTGCATCTGTCGCTCTGCCCTGGCTTGGTAGCCGTTCCCGTAGGAACGCGCAATCGGGGTGCGCTTTATGTATTTAGGCACGATGACTGCAAATTTCGCCTCAAGGGCTTTCACAATTGCGTGCGGCTACCAAAGCAATTTTGGGCCGCGAATTTCCCAGTCTTGGTTATAGCTGGCCGCGTCAACTTCGCCTTGGGTGGCTTCGGCGAGCAATTCTCCCATGCTGGGCGCGGTTGTCGGGCGATTGTCGGGGTTCCAAAGATCAGAACGCAAAGTGGCGCGGGAACAGTGGGAGTAGATTTCGTTGATTTTGATCACGATGACGGATCGGGGGGTTTTGCCCTTGTGTTCAAATTGCTGGCGCAGGGGCGTGTCTGTTGTCACACGGGCCTGACCATTCACGCGCACCACCAGCCCCTGCCCCGGGATCATAAACATCAGTGCTATGCGGGGATCCTGAACAATGTTGCGCAGGGTATCAATCCGGTTGTTTCCCGGCCAATCAGGCATCGCGAGAGTCTGGTCATCCAGAGCGCTGACAACCGGGCCATGGTTGCCGCGGGGGCTGGCGTCTGTCCCGTCTGGGCCAACGGTGGACAACACGCAGTAGCGGGAGGTCATGATCCATTTGCGGTAGGCGGGTGTCAGGCTGCGGGCCACTTTGCGCGTCGCATTGACGCTTGGCTCTGGGTAAAGCGTCTCTAGGTCTTCAACTGTCTTTAGATACTGCATTGGCGTCAAATCCTGCCTCTTGCATCAGTTCATTTGATTTTGTTTCAACCACATCTTGCAATTGCCCCATAAAATCAGCTTGTGACAAGCCCGCCTGAATTGGGTCAAGGTATTGAATAACCGCCAATCCGGGTGCGCGATAGATGCCTCGTTTGGGCCAGAACACCCCAACATTGCAGGCGACCGGCACACAGGCTTGGGCCAATTGTTCATACAGCACATAGGTGCCAACTTTGAAGGGGGCTTTGACGCCGGGGGCGATGCGCGTGCCTTGCGGGTAGATGATCAATTGGCCTGGCAATTGCGCGCCGCTTTTCACATCGGCTGCCATTTTCTTGATAGCCTTGCCGCGTTTGCCACGATTGACCGGGACACAGCCGATGCGCAGCGCGTATTGCCCCAGGATCGGCGCGAACATCAGCTCGCGTTTCATGATGAATTTTCCTGCTGGCAGGCTGCCCATCAAAAGGATGATATCCAGGAACGACTGGTGTTTCGCGGCAACGATCACTGCGCCGCTGGGCACTGTGCCGCGCACTTCGGACTTAAGACCGACGATCCAGCCTGCGGTCCAACGGACCCAAGCGCAATATAGGCGCATGCTGGCAATGGCGGCCTTGCGGCTAAGCAGCGCCGGAATGAAGCAGGCTATGCCCATCAGAAACATCATAAGATACATCTGCAGGATAAAGATAAGCGAGCGTGTCCATTGCAGAGCGTATTTCATTAGCGCAACTCTGATAAGGTGCGGCGCGCTGCGGCACCAGTGGCAAGAAAGGCGACGGCGGCGGCCAAGAGTGGCAACAGCACGAGCCAAAGAAACGACAGGCCGGCAAAGCCCAATCCGGTCAGAAAACCGGCTTGGTCCGTGGCCGACGGCAATAAGAACACCGCGGCAAGACCCAGTGCCGTGCCCACGGCAGCCCCGGTCAGGGCGCGCAGGGTGAACCGGCGCACAAAGGCTTTGGCGATATAATCGTCATTGGCCCCAACCAGACGTAAAACAGCGATCACCTTGGCATTGGCGGCGAGAGCTGCATTTGCGGCCAAAGTAATCATCGCGCCGGTCACGGCGGCGATCAGCACAATCGACACAACCCCGAGCAAGCGCAGACGGCCCGCAGCCTGTTGCAGCGGGCGCCGCCAGCGGGTGTGATCGTCGAGCACCGCCCCCGGCACTTCGGCCTGAAGGCGCAAGCGCAGGCCTGTTGCATCATATCCGGCGCTATCCTCTTTGATTTCAATGAGTTGTGGAATTGGTAGATTTTCAACCGGCAGGTCCGGCCCAAACCAGGGGCTGAGCAAGGCGCGCTGTTCTTCTGACGTCATAGCCCGCGCTTCGGCGATGCCCGGCGTGGTGGTCAGAATTTTTAGCGCCGCTTCGGTCTGGGCGGCCAGTTGTTCAACGGGGGCGGAAATGCGCAGCGTGGAGCTTTGGGCCAGTTCGTCGCCCCAGCGTTTTGCCAAGCGACCAGAGGCCAGTGACAAGGCCAGTGCAAAGACTGCCAAAAACGCCATGGCACCCGAGGCAAATAGCGTGAGGCGCGCTGTGAAACCAGTTGGCGGCACCATTCGGTCGGCCTGGGCATCGCCAACAAACACGCTGGTCACAGACACAAAAAGCGCCTTCATAGGTCTGCTCCTGCCAGCTGAACATGCCGGTTTGCAATGCGCAGCACACGGGCAGGCACTTTGGATTTCGCAGCCCGGATCAGGTTCATATCATGGGTGGCTATCATCACTGTTTTGCCCATTTTGTTAAGCTCGACCAGCAATTGAAGCAGGCGTTGTGACATCTCCCAATCGACATTGCCTGTGGGTTCGTCTGCAAGCACCACATCAGGGGACATCACCACCGCACGCGCCAGGGCCGCCCGTTGACGTTCGCCGCCAGAGAGTTCCGGCGGCAGGGCTTTGGCGCGTTCTTTGAGACCAACCCAGGCCAGTAATTCTTTGAGATTTGCAACTTGTTCCAGATTGTCCCGGCCCGAAACCGTCAGGGGCAAGGCCACGTTTTCTGTCAGGGACAGATGGTCGAGAAATTGGCAATCCTGATGCACGACCCCAATGCGCCGCCGCGACATCGCGTGATCTTCTCGAGTCATTTCGCGCACGTCTTTGCCAAACAATCGGGTCTGGCCAGAGGTCGGCGTCAGCTCGCCATAACATAGTTTCATGAATGTGGTTTTGCCCGCACCAGAAGGCCCCGTCAGGAAATAGAATCCACCGGGTTGCAACGACAAGGAAATCTCACTTAGTAACTCACCACCGCCATAACTGTAGGCAATGTTATCCAACTCAATCACAGGACGCCCTTTTCTGGTTTGTCCTGTTGTGCCGCAGCATCGCTTGGGTTGCAATGCGCTGTGAACCAGCTTTGCACTTTCCCGCGCAGGTGATACACAATATGTTGTGTGGAATGGTTATTATGAGCTGAGGGTTGGGTAAAGATGCGGCTGACTTGCCCGAATTGTAGTGCACAATACGAAGTGCCAGAAGATGTGATTCCAGCAGAAGGGCGCGACGTTGAGTGCTCTAGCTGCAACGTAACATGGTTTCAGGCGCATCCAGACAGCGTTCCCGATCACGAAACCCAGGATCAAGCCTCCAGTGCAGACCCAGAATGGGTGCCCGAAGTGGATGCGTCCGTAGAGATAGAAGAGGTTTCTGATCATGAGGCTGCAGAGGATCCGGACGATCCTGAACCCACGCCGTTAGAAGCCCCGGCAGATAAGCCCGAAGGCATTGTGTCAATGGCGGCTGATGCGACGGATCAAGCTTTGGCCGCTGCGGTCAAAGAAGCGGTGCGCCGGGCAGTTCCCCAGCAGTTTGCAGCCGACGACAGCAGCCAAGACGAAGCCAATGAGGCCGAAAACCTGCCTGATTTTGAGAATGAGTTAAATGCCTGGCTTGACGGTGGTACAGATCCGGTGGAACAGTCAGCGGATTACGAACAAGAACTGGCAGAGACCGCAGCCGCGCTAACAGCAGAGCAAGACCTGTCTTTGGAATTCGCCGAGCCTGTGGCCGAACCGGCTCCGGAAAACTCTGAAACACATCAAGATGGTGTCGATGCGGACCGGGATGACGCTAAGGTTGAAACTGACGCGCCTGCGATGGCAAAACAGCGGCGTTCACTTGATCCGGCCATTGCGGATGTTCTGCGCGAGGAAGCGGCCCTTGAGGCAGAGATCCGCGCCGAAGAGAACGGAATTGAAAGCCAGCCAGACCTTGGTTTGATTGCCCCGGTGGACGAAGGAGCACGCCGCGCGCGTCAGTCCAGAGAGCGTATGGCCCAACTGAAGGGCATGTCGGTTGAAGAGGCGGAAACCCCAGTAAAGCCGGTGCCGCCAAATTCACGCCGCGATTTGCTGCCGGATATTGAAGAGATCAATTCGACACTGCGGTCCACCGAAGATCGCTCGCCAAGCGAATCCCCTGATGGGCGTCGCACTGCAAACCAAAGACGTGCGGGCGGCAACCGCATTGGGTTTGCGTTGGCCATATTGTTGGTTGCAGCTGCTGCTTACGTCTATACCAAACCAGACACGGTTACTGGAGCGATCCCGCAGACTGAGCCATTTGTGACGGGCTATGTAAATGCGGTGGACAATGGACGTTTGGCGCTGGATCAACAGATGACGAAATTGATGCATTGGCTGGATGGCATGTCTTCGGACAGCGCCGATCTTTCCACTGAAGGACCAGCAGAAGACAGCAGCAGCGCGGAATAAGACCTGTTTCAGAAACGGTCTAATAAACGCTTTAGATAACCGCGTTCCTGATCTGAGCGATCGGTCTCGCCAGCGCGGCGCCTGATTTCGTCAAGCAAATCGCGTGCCCGGCGATAAACGTCCTCGCCCTGCAACAAGCCTTGGTCGGTGCCAGCCTGGCCGCCGTTGCCTTGGTTGCGCCCCAAGGGATCGTTGTTTTGACCGGATTGGTTGTCGGCGCGCCCTTGGCCGTCGCTTTGGCCTGACTGATTTTGCGCAAGCGCATCACCCAGACTGCGCATGCCTTCGCGCAAGGCGTCCATTGCTTCGGCTTGCTGATCAATGGCTTCGGCCAGATCGTTTTCTCGCAGGGCCTGTTCAGCCCCATCCATCGCTTCACCAGCCCGCCCCAGCGCCTCGCGTGCAGCATCGCCTTCGGGCGACCCGGTTCTTGGCAGGTTTTGTCTTTGGCGTTCCAACTCTTGGCGCAAAGCTTGCTGCTGATCCGAGAGCGCCCCTTCGGTCCCACCTTGTTGTGGGCCTTCTTGCCCAGGCGACCCGTTTTCACCCTGGCTTTGACCCTGACCGGTTCCGCCAGTGCCATCATGCGCCTCGCCTCGGCCCTGCCCGCCGCTAGAGCCCTCGTTGCCTTGGGATTGGCCCGCTTGGGCGTTGGGGTTAAATTGTTCTTGCAGTTGACGAAACGCTTGGTCTGAGAGGCCTTGCTGCTGACGCAATGTATCGCCCAACTCGTCCAGAGCCTGTTGCCCAGGTGACGGTTGACCTTCGCCGCCTTCGGTCACTTGCATGTTTTCCATCAACTCTTGGAATTCTTTCAAAGCCTGCTGGGCTTCGGCCATACGGCCTTGTTCCATCAGCTCTTGAATGCGATCCATCATGCGTTGCAGATCGTCCTGGGTCATGCGCAGCGCGTTTTCCGATTGTTGCTGCCCCGCAGTGTCATTGCCCTGTTGTGTGTTGCGCTGTGCCAGTTGCCGCATATAGTCCTGCGTGGCCTCACGCAATTCCTGCATCAGGCGCGCAATTTCTTCGTCGCTTGCCCCATTTTTGATGGCTTCGGCCAAACGTTCTTGGGCACGGGCCATGCGCTCTATGGCATCTCCCAAATTGCCTTCTTCTAGCGCGAGGGCAAGCGCCCACAGATCCTGGGTGATTTCGTCACGCGCAGCGATGGTCAGGCCAGAAGCAACATAGGCCTCAAGCCGGTGAAGGATCGAGCGAAAGCGCAGATAGTCACTGTCTTTGCGAAACAAGCCGGGCTGCGGATTATGGGAAATGGCGCGCAAAAGTTGGACAACACGCGGGCCGTTTTCGCGCGACCACAAAAGATCGCGGCGTTGTTCGATCACTGCATTGGCCAATGGATCAAAGAAGCGGCGCGCTGGCAGCGCAATCGCAACCTTTTGCGGCAGGCTGCTTTGTAGCGCTGCATCTTGCACTATTAGCTCTATGGTCACCGGCAAGTGCGCCCAGACATGATCAGAGAAATCTTCTATCAACACTTCCTGAAAATCCGCCCGCGACCCACGGATGGGCAAAGGCAGCTGAAGTTCCATGGGGTCGGTGTTTTCTGGCGCGACTCGCAAACCATGCCGGCGGCCAATCTGTGGTAAATCCAAACGCACAATCGCAGTTCCGCCAACAACACCATGGTCGTCCATAGCGTCATAAGGCAGGCTCATCTCGCCGCGGCCACTTGTCGTTGCGGTGCCAATGGACGTCAGAACCGGGGCCTGATCCAGCTGCAGATCAATCTGCCAGCTGCGGCCGCCCTCTCCCGCAATGCTTAAATCACCCGATTGGCGCAACACGAAATCCTGCTCTGGGGCTGCTGCGCTTGGCACGTCCCCAAGCCGCGCGGACACGGTTTCTTGCACCGTTAGCGCGCCGATCTCTCCATATAGTCGCAAAACCACGCGGCTGTTCTCAGGCAGATCTAGAACCGCGTCGCTTTGGTCGTTTAAGTATAGTGTTGGCAGTCCCGTATAGGCAGGCGGTTCAATCCACCCCTCCCAAGAGGCCCCAGAGATTGTGGGCAAACGGCCCCCCGGAGCCATGGCGGACAGGCTGGTGAGGCGTCCGAAACTGCCAAACAGCAGTGCGACACTTAAGGCGATCAACGCAAGGTGTCGCAATCCAAAGGGGTCAAATCGCGCCAAACGCAGATCTGGCTCTGGCGCTTTGGCGGCACTGGCTTGCTCTGCCATCCGGACCTGATGAGCCTGCCAAATCGACTGGGTTATGGGGTCTTGTTTGCCCATTGCCGGTTGATCAACCAGGCTTTGCAACGGCCGTCCCGGCAGAGTTTCATCAAGCCGGTGAAAAGCCTCGTCGCGGCTGGGCCAGCGCATTTGTAGAACACCGCGGACCAGCAACCAAAGCGCGGCACCACAAAAGCAAAATCCCAAGCCCCAGACCGCTTCGACGGACAGGCGGTCTTGCACACCCATCATCAACAAACTCACCGCCAGAAACAGCACCGACCAAAGTGGCCAGAATGCTCGAATCGCGCGCTCGGCCGCAAGGCCCAGACGCGTGAGCGACAGAACCCAGCCAAGCTTGTTTAGAATGGTTTTTGACCCGTCAGGTGTTGCCACCGTGCTCCCATTCCTGTGGCAAGGGGCGGAATTGCCCTAGAGCCACTCGGGGATGGTATCGCGATTTATCATTTCTTCAAAGGTTGGACGTCGGCGGATAACCGCAAATTGATCACCATGCACCAAAACCTCTGGGATCAGCGGTCGTGTATTATATTCGCTGGCCATGACTGCCCCATATGCTCCTGCAGAGCGGAAGGCGACCAGATCCCCTGGGGATACCTCTGCCATGGTACGCCCCTTGGCAAAGGTATCGCCAGATTCGCAGACTGGCCCCACGATGTCATAGGTCGCAGGCTCTTCTCCGGGGGGGGCTTCGACAACCGGGATAATATCATGGTGGGCTTCATACATTGCGGGGCGGATCAGATCATTCATCGCGCCATCAATGATCATGAATTGGCGATCTTCTCCCTCTTTGACATAGATAACTTTGCTGACCAAAATCCCGGCATTGCCAGCAATCAGACGCCCCGGCTCAATCTCGATCTCGCAGCCAAGATGGCCCAGGGTTTCTTTGACCATCGCGCCATATTCTATGGGTAAGGGCGGGGCCTCGTTTGAACGTTCATAGGGAATGCCAAGGCCGCCGCCCAGATCCAGTCGGCGAATGTTATGGCCATCTGCCCGCAACACTTCGGTCAGCTCAGCCACTTTTTCATAGGCCAATTTAAAAGGTTCTAGCTGGGTCAATTGGCTGCCAATATGCACGTCAATACCTATCACATCCAGGCCTGGCAGGCTGGCCGCATGGGCATAGACTTCGCGGGCGCGGCTTATTGGGATGCCAAATTTGTTTTCGGATTTTCCTGTTGCGATCTTGGCATGGGTTTTGGCGTCGACATCAGGATTGACACGCACGGTAATCGGCGCTTTCACACCCAATTCCAAAGCCACGTCGTTGATCACCACCATTTCGGGTTCGGATTCTACGTTGAACTGCCGAATCCCGCCGGAAAGTGCCGCATGAATTTCTTCGCGGGTCTTACCGACACCCGAAAATACAATCCGTTCACCAGGCACGCCAGCGGCTTTGGCGCGGGCGTATTCGCCCCCAGAGACCACATCCATGCCTGCGCCAAGCGCTGCCAATGTTTTCAGGATCGCCTGATTGCTGGCCGCCTTCATGGCGTAGCACACCAGATGATCCAAGCCTTCCAACGCCTCATCAAAAAGTCGGAAATGCCGCTCAAACGTGGCCGTAGAATAGCAATAAAACGGGGTGCCAATCTGTGCGGCGATCTCTGCCACAGGGACATCTTCGGCAAACAACGTGCCATCACGATACAGAAAATGGTCCATCTTTTGCCTCTCCAGTCAAAACCAATTCTGTTTCTCTTAGGCACGCGCGCGGCCCAGTGCAATCATCTAGGTTTGTTCTTGATCCAAATACCCAAATATTGCGGCGCTTGCGCCCAAATCAACGGTCTGAAAACACGGGCTGCCCCTGCCTAAAGGCTGACGCCAATCGAAACCGGACCCTTTGAGGCCCCCAATTTTGCACCAGCAGAAACGCCGTTGGTGCCAACCCCAATGCCAATATTTGCGCTGGGGCGAATGGGGGCACCATCTGCCCCACATCCAGCCACCACAACAAGCGCCAGAATTGCTAAAATTGATTTCACCCCAACAGATCCTTCCAGCGGGCGACCTGTTGGCGCACTTGCGACGGTGCAGTACCGCCAAATGACACGCGCGAGGCCACAGAGTTATGCACACCCAAGACGCCAAAGACGTCATCAGTGATGTGCTCATGTACCGACTGCATATCCTCTAGCGTCAGATCCGGCAAATCACAGCCGCGGGTTTCCGCCATGGCCACCAAAGAGCCTGTCACATGGTGCGCATCGCGGAATGGCATATTGAGCGCACGCACCAGCCAGTCGGCCAGATCGGTCGCCGTCGAGAAACCGGTGCCTGCTGCCGCTTCTAGGCTTTCGGTATTGGCGGACATGTCTTTCACCATGCCTTCCATCGCCGCGAGGGCCAGCATCAGGCTATCAGCCGCGTCAAAGGTTTGCTCTTTGTCTTCCTGCATGTCTTTGGAATAGGCCAGCGGCAGGCCCTTCATCACCATGGTCAGGGCCGTATTTGCCCCGTAAATCCGGCCAATTTTTGCGCGGATCAGTTCCGCCGCATCCGGGTTCTTCTTTTGTGGCATGATCGAACTGCCGGTCGAGAAACGGTCAGACAGCGTCACAAACCGGAACTGCGCCGAGGACCAGATCACCAGTTCTTCGGACAGTCGCGACAGATGGATGGCGCAGATCGATGCCGCGCCAAGGAAATCCAGCGCGAAATCACGATCAGAGACCGCATCCAAAGAGTTGGCAGATGGGCGGTCAAACCCCAGCGCCTGGGCTGTCATGTGCCGGTCAATCGGGAAAGAGGTGCCCGCAAGGGCCGCAGCCCCCAAGGGCGATTCATTCATCCGTTTGCGCGCATCCACAAAACGCGACCGATCCCGCGCCAGCATCTCTACATAGGCCATCATATGGTGACCCCAAGTTACTGGTTGCGCCACTTGCAGATGGGTAAAGCCCGGCATCACCCAATCGGCCCCGGCCTCGGCCTGGACCACAAGTGCTTTCATCAGCGCTTCGATGCCGGAAATGGCAGCGTCCATCTGGTCGCGCACCCAAAGTTTAAAGTCTGTTGCCACTTGGTCGTTGCGGGAACGCCCGGTGTGCAAGCGCCCCGCTGGTTCGCCTACAATCTCTTTTAAACGCGCTTCGACATTCATATGAATGTCTTCCAAAGCTGCAGAATAGTTAAAGGTTCCGCCCTCTATTTCTGACAAGACCGTGAGGAGGCCTTCCCTAATGGCTTCGGCATCCTTATCCGTAATGATGCCTGCCTTGGCCAACATGGCTGCGTGGGCCCGAGAGCCAGTAATATCCTGTGCTGCCATCCGTCGGTCATACCCGATCGAAGCGTTAATCGCTTCCATGATCGCGTCTGGACCGGCGGCAAAGCGGCCGCCCCACATCTGGTTTGAGGAATTATCTGTCATGTCGTGCCCTTCGGAGGAACTATGCGTCTGTTTCGGTTTAGCGTGCTTTATATGGCCTTGGCCCTAAGCGCAAATATTGCGTCTGCAGATATTCAATCTGCCGAAGCCCTGCGTGAGGGCGATATGAAAAAACTGGTGTTTCATACTGAACCAAAGCCGGTCAGCGATGCAGCTTTTGTGCATGAAGACGGCGGCGAAGGCACGTTGGGAGATTTCCAAGGCAAGTTTGTGCTGCTGAATTTTTGGGCGACGTGGTGTGCCCCATGCCGTGAAGAAATGCCCATGTTGTCAGAACTGCAAACCGAGCTTGGCGGCGACGCTTTTGAGGTTATCACACTGGCAACGGGCCGCAATATGCCGCCGGCGATCACTAAATTCCTAGATCAAATAGGCGTCGACAACTTGCCCGAACATCGCGACCCCAAATCAGCGGTCGCGCGCGATTTTGCTGTGTTTGGCCTGCCAACCACGGTTATCCTAGCCCCAGATGGCCAAGAAATTGCGCGCTTGCGCGGCGATGCCGACTGGTCTAGCGACAGCGCCAAAGCCGTTCTTAAGGCGCTGATTGCGCCACAGGAATAGTTTCGGCGCTTATCTATATCGGGTTTGACTTAAACGTCCTATTTAACGGCTTGTTTATGACTTGCGGTGTCTAATTCCCTGAGGATCAGGGGAGCCGCCATGGGTCGCAGACACAAAGCACATAAGGTTGCCAAACGAGGTAATCCCTTGGACTATGCCGTGGCGACCCGAGATCGCGCCACCTTGGACATGGTCAAAGACGCCATCGCTCACAAAGAGGTGTTGCTGGCTTTTCAGCCTATTGTCAAAGCGGGTGCCCCCAATACCCCGGCCTTTTTTGAAGGGTTGATTCGTGTGTTGGATGAAACTGGTCGGGTGATTCCCGCCAAGGATTTCATGAATTCAGTGGCCGATACCGAAACCGGGCGGCAGCTTGATTGCCTTTCGGTTGAGCTAAGCCTTCGGGCTTTGGCCGCAAATCCGACCCTGCGACTATCTGTCAATATGTCAGCCCGCTCAATTGGATATCGCCGTTGGATGAAGACGCTTGAAAACGGATTGAAACGCAATCCGACAATTGCCGAGCGATTGATTTTGGAAATCTCTGAGCCAACGGCGATGCAAGTGCCCGAGCTGGTGATGGATTTCATGGATGAACTGCAGGCTAAGGGCATCGCCTTCGCACTGGACGATTATGCATCCGATCTCACTTCTTTTAGGTATTTCAAAGAGTTCTTCTTTGATATTCTCAAAGTCGACGGTCAGTTCACCCGCAATATTCATCAGGATGCAGAAAACCAAATCCTCGCCGGCGCTATGGCGTCTATTGCGCGCCAATTCGACATTTTCACTGTTGCCACACGGGTCGAGACGGTGGAAGATGCGGGGGTATTGACCCATCTTGGGTTCGATTGCCTTCAGGGATTTCTGTTTGGCGCACCCACAGTTAATCCTCCATGGCAAAGCAATAAACGCAAACAATCAGCTGCGTAAGTCGCAACTATATTGCGCTAATTCAGCACTTCCGGTTGCCGCACCGCGGCAAATCCGATAATGACGTGACGGAATAACCGATTTGGCGCCGCCTTTGGGCGTCGAATTAAGATTGCACGTCAGTTTGTAGAGGATAAAATTTATGACAAACGTAGTGATTGCCTCAGCGGCACGGACCGCAGTTGGCAGCTTTGGCGGCGCGTTCGCAAATACGCCAGCACATGATATGGGCGCCACAGTTCTGGAAGCCGTCGTTGAACGTGCGGGCATCGACAAGTCAGAAGTTTCTGAAACAATTCTTGGCCAGGTTTTGACAGCGGGCCAAGGTCAGAACCCAGCACGCCAAGCACATATCAACGCCGGTCTGCCACAGGAAAGTGCCGCCTGGAGCCTAAATCAAGTGTGTGGTTCCGGTTTGCGTGCTGTTGCCCTTGGTGCGCAGCACATCATGCTGGGCGATGCATCCATCGTTGCGGCGGGTGGCCAGGAAAATATGACGCTTTCCCCACATGTTGCGCATCTGCGTGCGGGTCAGAAAATGGGCGATATGAAATATATCGACTCTATGATCAAAGACGGCCTGTGGGACGCCTTTAACAACTATCACATGGGCCAGACCGCAGAAAACGTCGCAAACAAATGGCAAATCTCTCGCGAAATGCAGGACGAATTTGCTGTGGCTTCGCAAAACAAAGCAGAAGCGGCTCAGAAAGCGGGTAAGTTCGCTGATGAAATCGCGGCCTTCACCGTGAAGACCCGCAAAGGCGACATTATTGTCGACAGCGACGAATACATCCGTCACGGCGCAACAATGGCGGCGATGCAAAAGCTGCGCCCCGCATTTGTACGCGACGGCGGCACCGTTACGGCGGCAAACGCATCGGGCCTGAACGATGGGGCCGCGGCCACATTGTTGATGTCTGCAGATGACGCCGAAAAGCGCGGCATCGAACCATTGGCGCGCATTGCGTCCTATGCAACCGCTGGTCTGGACCCATCCATCATGGGCGTTGGCCCAATTTACGCGTCACGCAAAGCATTGGACAAAGCAGGTTGGTCGGTGAATGACCTTGATCTGGTTGAAGCCAACGAAGCCTTTGCAGCACAGGCCTGCGCCGTGAACAAAGACATGGGCTGGGATCCATCTATCGTCAACGTCAATGGCGGTGCGATTGCGATTGGCCACCCAATTGGTGCTTCGGGTTGCCGCGTTCTGAACACGCTTTTGTTTGAAATGCAGCGTCGCGGAGCCAAAAAAGGCTTGGCAACACTTTGCATCGGCGGCGGCATGGGAGTCGCGGTCTGTGTCGAGCGTCCATAATACACGGGCACCCAAACGGTTTTGTGGAAGGGTGCCCAATAATTGGGCACCCTTTTTTATGCTCATCACTATTTGTTAAAAAACTGTCTGGGATCGAGCTGCGCAACAATTTTTCCGACGAAACATTATTGCAAACCTCAAGCTCTGGACGTAATAGAATTACCTAGAAGATCTAGCCACACTGGAGGAACACCATGGCAAAAGTAGCACTCGTCACCGGCGGCTCACGCGGCATCGGCGAAGCCATTTCAAAAGCCCTGAAAGCTGAAGGGTATCAGGTTGCAGCAACATTTGCGGGCAACGATGAAAAAGCCGCTGCTTTTACCGAAGCAACGGGCATCAAAACCTACAAATGGAACGTCGCTGACTATGACGCATCTAAAGAAGGTATTGCAAAAGTCGAAGCCGACCTTGGCCCAATTGACGTTGTCGTTGCAAACGCAGGCATTACGCGTGACGCACCTTTCCACCGCATGTCACCCGAGCAGTGGAAAGAAGTGGTCGACACAAACTTGACCGGTGTATTCAACACCGTGCACCCTGTTTGGCCTGGCATGCGTGAACGGAAATTTGGCCGCGTCATCGTTATCTCTTCGATCAACGGCCAAAAAGGTCAGTTCGGCCAGGTTAACTATGCGGCGACCAAGGCGGGTGATCTTGGCATCATCAAATCCCTGGCGCAGGAAGGCGCACGCGCCGGCATCACAGCCAACGCGGTCTGCCCCGGCTATATCGGCACCGAAATGGTCCGCGCGATTCCTGAAGAGGTCCTGAACTCGAAGATTATTCCACAGATTCCCGCAGGTCGTTTGGGCGAGCCAGAAGAAATCGCGCGTTGCGTGGCCTTCCTTGCCTCTGACGAGTCGGGCTTTATCAACGGTTCAACCATTTCAGCCAATGGCGCACAATTCGTCGTCTGAGTTAAGCAACCAATACTTAAAAGGGCCGGTCATCTGACCGGCCCTTTTTTGTGCCTCGTAAAGACAATGGGAATGGCCCATTTGCCTAGCGGGGCAATTCCGTAAAGACCAAGGGCCTAGCGGAAAGATCTCGCAGAAACGATCCAGCTAAACAGATCTACGAAAGCCTGCGCGCGTTCAGCATGGGCCTTTTTTTGCGCGGCGGCCATATTTTTGGTAGTGGCATATTCTAACATCTTGAGCCTCATGATTAAGGTGACTTGAATTGATTTGAATATGACATCTATAAAAAATTACGACAAACGAGACTTTTCAACGCGTCACTTAAGTATTACTTGTGTGAAATGTCTGATCTACTTCCACCTCTCACAGCGCTACGCGCGTTTGAAGCAGCCGCGCGACACATGTCATTTGCCCAGGCCGCGGCAGAGTTAAACGTGACGCCCGCTGCCCTGTCGTTTCAAATAAAATCACTAGAAGACCATTTTGGCGCGCCACTTTTCATTCGTCTTAACCGGGCAGTGCAACTGACCGAAGCGGGCAAAGCCCTTGCACCCGGCACATCGGATGCCTTTCGTATGTTGGAAAGCAGTTGGCGCAGCACCAAACGGTTGTTAGATCATACGACTTTGACGGTCACAGCAGGTCCAGCCCTCACCGCAAAATGGTTGGCACCGCGGCTATTTGATTTCGCCCGCACTCATCCCGATATCGAATTGCGGTTTTCGGCAACCCTACACAATCTGGACTTGGCAAGAGACGCAGTGGACGTTGCTATCCGATTTGGCCAAAGCAACGACGAAGGCCTGTATTCGGTGCCGGTGCGCAAAGAGTGGATGACGCCCGTCATGACGCCAGAGATGGCGCAGAAATTCCCAACACCCGAAAGCCTAATTGACGCTCCGCTCATTCATGATGACTCGATCGCATTTCTCAGGCCCTTGTGCGACTGGCCAGCTTGGTTTCGCGCCGCCGGCGTTGCTTATCCCGCGGATAAACGAGGGGTGCATTTTTCAAATGCAGATCATGCGATTGACGCCGCAGTGTCTGGCGGCGGTGTGACCCTGGGACGACGCCCCATGATCATCAAAGACATTTTGGATGGTCGGCTTGTGGCCCCTTATAAATTGGCCCTGGAAAGCAACGCACGGTTTCGCTTTCTATGCCTGCCAGGTGCGGAAACACGCCCACAAATTGCGGCGTTTCGTGATTGGTTCTTGGCGGAAATCGAAAAAACCGCAAATATCTGGGACGCGATGAAAATTGTGCCCGTAACCGAAATCACACCAAAATAAGCCAAAAGAAAGCCCTGCCTCCAATGGAAGCAGGGCACAACATTAACAAGGTTGATTTAAGCGTTCAGGCGCTCGATCTGTTCTTTAAGTTTAAGCTTTTGCTTCTTCATCTCAGCGATGTCGATGTCACTTGAGCCGGGTGCCCTTTGTTCCGATTCGACCTGTAAAGAGAGGGTTTCATGTTTCCGTTTCAGTTCTTCCAAATGCGAGCTCACGCTCATGGCAGTCCTCCTCTTTAAGACGGTTTGATATAACAGAATCAGTGCATCACAAAAATGTGCGCATGTCACGCTGCGGTTGCAAAATTTGGTCAACAAAGAGTTAATCCGCCTATCTGCAAGTCAATATGTCGCTGCCAATTAACCGCGCAATGCAGCTGGGAGCGCCGCGCCATCGCGTAAGATTGCGCGCACGTCAGGCGTGTAGTCTTGGGCGTCAGAACGATGATCCGCCCCCTGATGCATCAGAATGGGCGCATGCAACCGCAAAGCGGCCCGCCCAGAATGACGCGCCCGCACGATGATCAAATGCGCGTCACGCCCAATGCGGGGCTGAAAGGGCATGACTTGTACCGACCCCATAGCACTTGGCAAATGTTGCAGGATGTCTGCAAGGCGTTCAGCGCGGTGAATAAAGGTTACAAACCCCTTGGGTTTGACGCGTTTGGCGGCGACTGAAAGCCATGTTGCCAGTGGCGTGTCTTCGCCCATGGCGGTTTCGCGCCCCACGTCATGTGAAGAATAGCCCGCTTGACGGTTAAAGTACGGGGGGTTGGCAATCACGTGATCATAGCGCAATTGCCGAAACGGGTTGGGTAAATGGGCAAGATCAGCGGTCACAACTTCAAATTCAGCGCCATTTCGCACGCCATTTTCTGCGGCAAGTGTCGCATAGTCTGGTTGTAATTCCACGCCGGTTAACTTCAGTCCAGAAATACGCGCCTCAAGGCAAAGTGCCGCAGTGCCAACCCCAGTGCCTAGTTCCAGCACGCTTTGTCCGGGTTTTGCCGGAACCGAGGCAGCCAACAACACCGCGTCAACCCCAGCCCGATAGCCATTTGTCGGCTGCCGGATGATCACGCGACCGCTAAGATACTCATTTTCAGTGATTTTTTCCGTCACACGCGCCCCAAAGGGATATCATTATCAGCCATCACGCGCTCGGCCAGTGCGAGGGCGTCCTCACGCACCATAATGCGGCGCGGAAAAATTCCGATACCACCTTCAAGCACGCTCATATTTACGTCCATTTGAAAGCAGTCTATACCCTCTCCTCGAAGGAGAGCCATCGCGAAGGCGATTATCGTTGGGTCGGTGGTGCGTAAAAGTTCCTTCATATCTGGGGATGTAAAGGCAAGGGTCGCATAATGTCGACCCCTGTGACGGGAGTGTGATGGGTCTGGACCACGCTGTAACCAAACCGCATGAGGCGCTTAGCGCCATTTTGGCTGAAGATATGCAGGCCGTGAACGACCTGATAACGGAGCGTATGGCAAGCAAACATGCCCCACGCATCCCAGAGGTGACCGCGCATCTGGTTGGGGCGGGCGGCAAGCGCCTGCGCCCAATGCTGACGCTCGCGGCGGCCAAGCTGTGCGGCTATGAAGGGCCATATCATTTGCATCTGGCTGCGACTGTGGAATTTATTCACACTGCAACCCTGCTGCATGACGATGTGGTCGATGAAAGCGCGCAACGCCGCGGCCGCCCGACAGCCAATCTTTTGTGGGACAATAAAAGTTCGGTTTTGGTTGGGGACTATCTGTTTTCTCGCTCGTTTCAATTGATGGTCGAAACCGGCAGCTTGCGGGTGTTGGATATTCTGGCCAATGCCTCTGCTACCATCGCAGAGGGTGAAGTGTTGCAAATGACAGCCGCGCAGGACTTGCGCACGGATGAAGCCGTCTATTTGCAAGTTGTACGCGGCAAGACAGCAGCGCTGTTTTCGGCGGCAACCGAGGTGGGCGGCGTCATTGCTGAGGCCGACGAAGATTTTGTGAAGGCGCTTTACAATTACGGTGATGCGCTGGGGATCGCTTTTCAAATTGTGGATGATCTGTTGGATTATCAGGGCGATGCCAAATCCACCGGCAAAAATGTTGGTGATGATTTCCGGGAACGGAAATTAACGCTGCCGGTGATTAAAGCTGTGGCAATGGCCGATGAAACCGAGCGGGCGTTCTGGACGCGCACCATTGAAAAGGGCAAGCAAGGCGATGGCGATCTGGACCATGCGTTGACGCTCTTGCACAAGCACAATGCTTTGGAACTGACCCGCCAAGATGCTTTGGCCTGGGCAGAAAAGGCCAAGGCAGCGATGGCGCATTTGCCTGAGCATGCAATCAAATCGCTGCTGGTTGATTTGGCGGATTATGTCGTGGCGCGCGTAAGCTAATCTGCGTTGCCAATACACTAGGGCTTCGCCCTCGCGGCGAAACGTTGTTTCGCCGCTCACCCAGGGTATTTATGTCAAAAACAAACCTAGCTTGCCCCCTGCAGCAAGCCTGTGCGGACCCACCAATCTGGATGGGTTCGTTTTAGGTTTTGGGCAGCTTGCACCAGCTGGTTGCGATCTGAGAATATGGCAAAGCAAGTGGCGCCGGAACCCGACATGCGCGCAAGCGCACAGCCTGGCAGGTCGCGCAATGTTTCAAGGACCTTGCCAATGATCGGGGCTGTTTGCAGGGCGGGCGCTTGTAAATCGTTGCGTTGTTTTTTGAGCCAAGCCACAAAATCGGCCGCGGCTGAAAAGCTGGGTATCTGGTCTTGCATTGGCGCATTATCAGGTGTTTTCAAAGCCTTGAAGATCAAAGGTGTCGGCACCGAAACACCGGGGTTTACCAAAAGCACCGGGCAATCCGGAATGCCTGACAGCAGTTGCAGTTGCTCGCCAATACCCGACATACGTTGCGGCTTGGGATTTAGACAGACAGGCACATCGGCTCCCAACGCCAGACAGTCTTGTGCGGTGGGCAGAGATTTTTTCCAGAACTGAGACAGCGCGCGCAGGGCCGCCGCGGCATCAGAGGAACCTCCGCCGATGCCAGACGCCGCAGGTAAATCTTTGTGCAAATCCAGCGCGGCACCCTGACCTGTGTCAAACATTGCCGCCGCCTTTAGGACGAGATTGCTTTTGTCCGCCGGCACGCCCCGAGCCATCGGACCGTGTACTTTCAAAGAAAGGTCTGTCGCTGGCTGTACAGTGATTTGATCGCCGATGTCTGCAAATACAACCAGAGAATCAAGTAGGTGATACCCATCCGCGCGGCGGCCTGTCACATGCAGCGTCAAATTGATTTTAGCCGGGGCAAAGGCCGTGACCTTAGCCGTCATTGGCCACCTGTATCGGGTCAAGCCCCTCTTCGGCGAGCACCACATCAAGCCCAACATCCAATTTACGCCGGATACGCTCTGGGTTGGCCTCTATTGCAGAGGCGTCATCGACAAACGACAGAGCTCTGCGCCATTGGAATTCCGCCTCGGTTTTACGCCCAACGGCCCAATACACATCGCCAAGATGGTCATTCACAACCGGATCAACCGGCATCAACTCGGTGGCGCGCTCCATGTGGCTGACAGCTTCGTCATAGCGGCCGAGCCGATAAAGCACCCAGCCAAGACTATCCACAATATAGCCACTGTCAGGTCGGGCGGCGACGGCGCTTTCGATCATGGCCAGTGCTTCGTCGAGCTTGATCTGCTTCTCAACCAGAGAATAGCCGAGATAGTTCAGAACCTGGGGCTGTCCCGGGTTAAGATCAAGCGCCATGCGAAAATCGGCTTCGGCCTGTTCCCATTTACCGAGGCGCTCAAAGGAAATCGCCCGCGCATAGTAGGAAAACCACTGGCTTTCATCAGGCCCATCAAACAAGGAAAGCGCACGGTCATAGGCTTTGGCGGCATTTTCAAAATCTTGCTGCTGGCGCAAAATATCGCCCAACGAGGTATGCACGATTGGCAAGTCGCCATGGGTGCGGGCCAATTGCTGAAGCACTTCTACCGCAGCTTCGACCTTGTTGCTGTGGCGCAGAGCGTCGGCGCGGCCCAATTCAGCGGCATGAAAGGCAATATGGCCAGCGGGCACGCTTTGATAGGCTTCGGTGGCCAGATCGTATTGCTGAAGGGATTCCAAAAGCTCCGCAGATAGCAATAAGGCGTCAACATGATCGGGTCTTAGGAATTCAGCAGTGCGGGTATAAAGCAGCGTGTAATCCGCGGCGGCCTCGTCCTGAAGGGCGCTTGCAATGCTATAAAACACCTCGGCCATGCCGTCACGTGGGCTGCGCACATGCGAAAACGGCAGGGTCTTTCCGGCAGAGAGCTGCGCACGCATCGCACGCAACTGTGGATCAAGATCCAAACCAAACAGCGCGTCAAGCACCACCAGGGCGTCCTCGTTCCGCTCGAGTTGACTTAAAATTTCGATGTGCGACATCGCCCCACGCCGGGTAACGCGCACGGAACTTGCGCTGTCACCGCCATAAATGTTTTCGGCACCCTCAAAATCCCCAACCGAGGCCAATGCCAATGCTTTGTGATAAAGCGCGAAACCCGCCAAGCCCTGTTGGCTGGCAACGCGGTCAAATTCAGCCAAGGCTGCAGCCATGTCACCTTCGCCCAATAGGCTCCAGGCGCTCAGCAAACCGTCGACGAGCGGACCGATGCCCTTCTCTTCGGATACCCGCTCAAGAACGCGAGCGTAATTTTGTTTGTCGATCGCATCCGCGAACAAGGCCATATTGCCGATCTGACTATTGACGCCTTGGGAATCCAGCATCCGGGCAACCGGAATGGTGGATGTCATCTTGCCCAATGCCAAATTTGCAAGAACCAAGTTTTCCAGCAAGAAAGTATCCGACGGTGCTCGGGCTAGCAGTTGGGTGTAATAGCGCGCTGCGCTGACGTAGTCACTGCTGGCGCTCGCAGACCGTGCCGCCAAATAGGCCCCAGCAGAACTGTCAGCTATGGCCGACGTGGCAGCAAGGCTTGAACCGCCCATTAAGACGGTGACAGCCAACATTCGCAGGGTATTTCTGGGCACAAGCGGCTCCTTATTGAAGGGGTCGTGCCCAGAACCCTAAACGTCAGAGAATTGAGTGGCAATGCCACTTTGGTCGCTCCTGAAAGCGAAAAATCCAATATAATCGAAGGTGCTAACAATTCTGCGCGAGAAGCTGCGTACTTAAACAGGGTTTGTAGATCACAAGATCGAGAGCAAAACGCCCGCTAAAGAGCGGGCGTTTGCAAATGTGTTTGTGGGCAACTTACATATTTGGATAGTTTGGACCGTCGCCACCCTGGGGCGTCACCCAGTTGATATTCTGTGCCGGGTCTTTGATGTCACAGGTTTTACAATGCACGCAGTTCTGGAAATTCACGACAAACTCGGGCTTGCCGTCTTTTTCCACGATTTCATAAACACCGGCAGGGCAATAGCGCTGTGCCGGCTCGTTGTACATTGGCAGGTTATCCGTGATCGGAACCATCGGGTCAGCAAGCTGCAAATGACAAGGCTGGCTTTCTTCATGGTTGGTCATCGCAAAGCTAACGTTGGTCAAGCGATCAAAGGAAAGCTTTCCGTCAGGTTTTGGATAATCTATCGGCTTGTGTGCGGATGCTGGTTCTGTGGACGCTGCATCCGTTTTGCCGTGTTTGACAGTGCCAAACAGCGAAAATTTGAAAATCGACTGAAACCACATATCAAAGCCACCCAAGGCCAAACCGCCCAGGGGACCCAATTTGCCGTTAAGGGGGGCGACATTGCGCACGCGTTTTAAGTCTTTGCCAACCGGTCCTTTGCGCAGCGCTTCACCATAGTCATGCAGCGTATCGCCGGAGCGACCTTCTTTGATGGCCGCATAGGCCGCTTCTGCTGCGTCGATACCAGAATGCATTGCATTGTGGTTGCCCTTGATGCGGGGCAGGTTCACCAAACCAGCTGAACAGCCAAGCAAAGCACCGCCAGGGAAGGCAACCTGTGGGATGGATTGATACCCACCCTTTGTCACCGCACGGGCACCATAAGCAACGCGTTTGCCACCTTTAAGCAGCTCTGCAATTTTTGGATGATGCTTGAGGCGTTGGAATTCCATATAAGGGAAGAGATGCGGGTTCTTGTAGTTCAGGTCGATAATATAGCCCACGTACACTTGGTTATTGTCCAAATGATAGACAAACGAGCCGCCTGAATTTTTGAAGCCCAGCGGCCAGCCCATGGTGTGGGTGACTTCACCTTCATTATGTTTGGCTGGGTCCACTTCCCAGATCTCTTTCATGCCAAGCCCAAATTTTGGAACGTCGCATTCGTCAGCCAATCCGTATTTTTCGATCACTTCTTTTGAAAGCGACCCGCGCACACCCTCAGAAAGGAACACGTATTTTCCGTGCAGCACCATTCCAGGCTCGCTGTTAGGGCCAAGGGTGCCATCGGATTCGAGGCCAAAGACCCCAGCGACCACGCCTTTGACGATACCATTTTCGCCGTAGACCAGTTCAGAGCAGGCCATGCCCGGAAAGATTTCAACGCCGAGAGCTTCAGCTTGCTCGGCCATCCAACGGCAAACATTGCCCATCGAAACGATGTAGTTTCCGTGGTTGTTCATCAAAGGCGGCATGATGAAGTTCGGCAGACGAATACCGCCCGCTTCACCCAAGACATAAAAATTGTCTTCTTTGACCGGCACTGTCACTGGCGCGCCTTTTTCTTTCCAGTCCGGCATGAGCCGGGTTAGTCCCGCAGGATCAAGCACAGCGCCCGACAGGATATGTGCCCCTACTTCAGAGCCTTTTTCCAATACAACAACGTTGAGATCGGCATCTAATTGCTTAAGACGGATCGCTGCAGACAGGCCTGCTGGGCCTGCGCCAACGATAACGACGTCATATTCCATTGCTTCGCGTTCGATTTCGGCCATCAGGGCTTCCTTCCTCCGGGTGGCTGGCGAGAAATTTTGTTGCGCGATTGCTAGCGCTTTATTGCGGGATGCGTCAATGCGGACGCGACGCGAAAATGAAAGTAAACGTCACGTTTGTTCCCGCGAAGCTGATTTGTCACAAGAAGACGCCTTCCTTTGGCTTGACTTACCAAAAACTTGGCACAAAATCTGACGTCCTTTTGGAGGGAATTACTCAGGCCAAGCGAAAATTTACAAAAGTTGGACAATTTCCAGCTTTCGCTTGCATTCACATTCGGCTTTAGGTCAGGTAATTCAATCGACGACGCCTGTGGCCATCTGCGCCCCGGCTAGAAAAGAAAATTTTGGGGAACGACAGATGGAAAAGATCCCGATGACTCGCGCGGGTTGTGTCGCGCTTGAGGCAGAACTGAAGACACTAAAGGCGGTAGAACGTCCTGCAATTATCCGCGCAATTGCCGAAGCACGTGAGCTGGGTGATTTGAAAGAGAACGCGGAATACCATTCCGCGCGTGAAAAGCAGGGCTTTATCGAAGGCCGCATTAAAGAGCTGGAGGGCACTTTATCTTTGGCGGATGTCATTGACCCCGCCAGCCTGAGCGGTTCTGTCAAATTCGGTGCCACGGTGACTGTTGCTGACGAAGACACCGATGCCGAGAAAACTTGGCAAATTGTGGGTGAATACGAAGCAAATGTTGAAAATGGTTTGCTAAATATCCGCTCACCGATCGCGCGAGCCTTGATCGGTAAAGAGGAAGGCGACAGTGTAGAAGTGCGCACCCCGGGTGGTGTTAAAAGCTATGAGATTGTAGAAATCTCTTACGTATGACGCCCGCAAATTGCGGGGCGGAGCTGTAAATGGTTGATGAGAGTAACGGCAATGCGACGCCGATCGGATTGTATGATCGCCCCCGCTCGCGCGATGTGACCGGGATCGAAATCGTTGCGGTTGCCCTTAGTTTATTGTGGCTATTGGGGACGGTGGTTTTCTTTCTGGTGCTTGAACCACGCTCTGAAAGCATCAATTCGCTGCAATTTATCATGACCATGTTGGCTATTTTCATGCCGGTGGCGATGATCTGGGTTGCTGCGATGGCAGCGCGCTCTAGCCGGGTCATGCGTGAAGAAGGTCAACGTCTGAACGCCGCTGTAGAAGCGCTGCGCCAAAGTTACATGGCGCAAGCGCAGGGCAGCAGTCGCGTTGGGCTAGAACCAACCATTTCCAAAAAGCTTGATGAAATAGCGGCAGCGCAGCGCAAAACCGAAACGGCGATTGCCATGTTCAGCACCAGCCGCGAAACCCATGCGGCGCGGGCCCCGGTGACCGAAACCGTCGCTGTTCCTATTGTCGACGAAGAAGATCAAGGGCTGCTGGCGCTTGGCACCTCTGCAGAAGACCTGGCCCCACCGCTGCCGCACAGCGACTTGATCCGTGCCATGCATTTCCCGGAAACCGCCGAAGACCAAGACGGGTTTAATGCCTTGCGCAAGGCATTGCGAGATCGTCAGGCCAGCCAGCTTATTCAGGCGGCACAAGATGTTCTGACGCTTTTGTCCCAAGACGGCATCTATATGGACGATCTGCGCCCGGATTTGGCGCGGCCTGAAATTTGGCGACTGTTTGCCGAAGGCATTCGGGGTCGTGAAATTGCGGCACTTGGGGGTGTTCGTGATCGCTCATCCTTGGCATTGGCGGCGGGCCGCATGAAGCAAGATCCGATATTTCGAGATGCCGCGCACCACTTTTTGCGTCGGTTTGATAAAACCATTGTGGAATTTGAAAAAACTGCCTCGGATTCTGAACTGACATCGATGTCAGAAACCCGCACTGCCCGCGCCTTTATGTTGCTAGGGCGCGTCGCGGGGATATTTGACTAAGAACTGACGTGCTCTTAGAGCCCAAAGTCGCTGAAAGGCAGATACCGAACGGGTGTGCCCGGGACAATCTGTATAGTTTCGTCTGGCAATTCGACCAGACCTTCTGCCCAGCTTAGGCTTGAAACGCGCCCTGAGCCTTCAGATTCAAAGACTTCGACGCGCCCCTCGCGAAGACGTGCCCGAAGGTATTCGCGCCGGCCAGCCTTTTTGATCTTGGAAAAATGTGCAGGCAGCATCAACCCTGTGGGAAGCGACCACCCTTGGCCAGACAACACCCCCATTGCTGGGCGGGCAAACATTAGCGCGCAGACCATGGCTGCCACTGGATTGCCCGGAAGCCCAAAGACCGGCGTTTGTTGCCACATCGCCAGCACCAAGGGTCGACCGGGTTTTAAGGCCATGCGCCAAAGCGTCATAGAGCCTGTATCTTTTAGCAGCGCCGACACGTGGTCTTCGTCCCCAGCCGAGGCCCCGCCAGAAGTCAGAATAACGTCCGCTTTCTTGGCTGCCTGATCAAATGCATCTTGCAACGCATCCCGATTGTCAGGCACACGCCCCAAATCGACGGGCTGGTAACCAAAGCGCGCAAGCATCGCCAACAACATTGGGCGATTGGCGTCAAATATCTGGTCACCGCTGGCATTTTGGCCCGCTTCAACCAACTCGTCTCCGGTGGAAATCACGGCAACCTTCAGCCGGTGTCGAACCGTAACAGTCTGCACGGCGGTAGCCGCCATAAATGCCAGATCGGCTGGCGTTACGATTCGGCCGGACGGCAAAATTTCTTGAGCTTCTTTGGCATCTTCGCCTGCATCGCGCGCATTGGATCCCGCTTTTATCGGCCCTTGAAAAGCGATCTCGCCATCACGTAGTTGCACGTCTTCCTGCATAATGACGGTGTTTGTGCCTTTGGGCATCGACGCGCCCGTCAGCACCCGCACAGCATGTCCTTGTGGCACGACCCCATCAAAAGGCTGGCCAGCCGCCGAGCGCCCATTCACAAGTGGCATCACGCGGGTGCCAGCTGGTTGATCTCCTCCATCAAAGGCATAGCCATCCATCGCTGCATTTGGTGTCGGAGGATTGTCGCGCCGCGCGGCCACAGGTTTTGCGAGAACCCGACCAAGGGCCTGGCTTATAGGAAGTGTCTCCGTCCCGGCAATTACCGACAATCTAGTTTGAAGCAGCGCATGCGCTTCTGCGACCGGCGTCCAATGCTGGCCTGGTGGCAAAGCAAAGCAATCGTTTGTTAAAGGTGGCGGCTGTTGATCGATCTCTGTCATTTCAGCGCTCTTTCAGCATGCAATGTGCGACCACAAAGCTGGCAATGGCCTGGGTGTCGTTTAAATCAAATTGTGGCAAATCAGAATGAACCTCAACATCCGCCGCCACCGCGACAATGCTTGGGTTTTCTGGTGCCAATAAAGGGTGTTGTGTGGCGGCACGATGACATTCGATCTTGGGATGTGGTTCTGATTTGAACCCTTCGACCAAAACCAAATCAACCGGTGCAAGCCGTGACACCAAATCTGAGAGGCGGGGCGGCGAGGCGTTTTGATGTTCACGCATCAGAGCGAAACGCTGGTCTGAGGCCAACATCACTTCTTGAGCGCCTGCCTTGCGATGCCGAAAACTGTCGGTTCCCGGCACATCCAGATCAACATTGTGATGCGTGCGCTTGATGGTAGAAACGGAATATCCACGCTTGACTAACTCGGATACAAGCCGTTCCATCAACCCCGTTTTACCAGCATTCTTTAGCCCGGTTACGCCAAATACCTTCATCTTCCAGCCTCGATAATTTGGCGCGCTGATGCCAATTCTTGCGGAGTGTTGATGTTAAAAAACGGGTCATGCGCGGATGCATCAAAAACGGCTTGATTTGCCCGGTGCCGGTCGGTCCACAACACGACTTTGCGCAAACCGCCCTGTAGGGCGGATCGCAGATCGTCGCGTAGTGCAACGGGCCAGATGCCAAAGGTCGGCTGACGCCAAATTTTATTGTCGTTGCCGCGACTGCACGCCAAAGCCAAAGGCGTGGGCATGTCTTTTGTGGCGTTTTGCAATTTGGCGACCAAATCGAGCGGGAAAAACGGTGTGTCTGCTGCGGCAGTGACAATGCAATCACGGCCTTGCTCAGCGGCCCAATCCAACCCTGCCAACACCCCAGCCAATGGCCCCGGGAATTCCGAAACAGAATCTGGCAATATGGGCAGGCCGGTATCTGCGAACCTATCCGCGTCACCATTGGCATTTAGGGCCAGACCCGCAACCTGCGGTGACAGGCGGTTGATGACGTGATCCAGCAAGCTTTGGCCACATAGATCAAGTCGCCCCTTGTCGCCACCGCCCATGCGCGTGGCGCGCCCACCGGCCAGAATAACGCCAAGCGGTTTTTGGACATGCTGCCTCAATCGCCAGATCCCTTGCGCCGGTTTTTTGGGGGCTCATCCGAAATACTTGCCGGATCAACGTCGCGCTCTAGGCGCTGATGTCCAGACAGGCAAACATATCTTTGCCCGCGTAATCGACCAATAAGGGTCAAGCCCACCTGCTGGGCAATTTCGACCCCCCAGGCGGTAAAACCGGATCGACTGGCCAATACTGGAATGCCCATCAAAGCGGTTTTGATCACCATTTCAGAGGTCAAACGACCGGTGGTATAAAGCAGTTTATCCTGGGCCTTGGTTTGGGTTTCAAACATCCAACCCGCAACTTTATCAACAGCATTATGCCGCCCGACGTCTTCCATATAGACAAGGGGATCTGCGCCTTTGCAAAGAACGGTCCCGTGTATCGCACCCGCTTCCAGATACAGCGACGGGGTGCGATTGATCTGTGCAGATAGGGCATACAGATCAGACGCCTTGATCCGGCTGTCAGGCAGTGTCAGGCCTTCGATGCCCTCCATCATATCACCAAAAACAGTCCCAACGGCACATCCGCTGGTTCTGGTCTTTTTCTTTAGCTTTTCTTCATGGTTGGTTTCCCGGGCGGTGCGCACCACAACGGTTTCTAATTCAGCGTCAAAATCGACCTGAGTGACCTTTTCGTTGGGCTGCAACATGCCTTGATTCAACAGGAAGCCAAGCCCAAGATATTGGGGGTAATCCCCTATTGTCATGGCTGTCACAATTTCCCGACTGTTGAGAAATATTGTCAGGGGGCGTTCTTCGACAACCGAAATATCTGTTTCATTGCCCTGATGATCCACACCCGACACACGGCGGGTCAGGTCCGCCCGATCAGGATCGGGTGCGATCACATACTGATGTTTTTCTAAGGTCGCCAATTGCTTCTCTTCGGTTGCAGGAAAAGGCTAATATATGTGGCAAATTTAAGCATTGTTGACCGCAACCACCACCTTTAATCCGCCTCATGGCATGGTATTTGCGACGCAATGCACAGTCTGAGGGCCGCGGAATTGCTCGTCACATAGGGCGCAGTAGCGCTAACGCATATGTGGGTAGAGATTACAGCATGCGAGGTATGCAAATACGCCTAATGCTTATTGCTCTTGCAAATACTCTGGTACGAAATCTCGCAAGGCATTGGACTTGTCGTCTTCGTCATATTCATACAAACGGCGAAAGCTTGCGCCCTTGGCCGCAAATGTTTCCATCAATTTGGTCGGGTAGTAAGACCGTTTTACATCTTCAAACCCGGGCAATTGTGACAGAAGCGTCGCTGTCGACAGGGCGCATTGTGATTGCATCACCGCATCATGACTTAGAATCATTTGCAGCGCTTGTTCAGCCACCTGCGGGGAAACAACGATCTCTTGGATCACCACATGAAACGTTTCACGCGCATGAAAGCGAGTGTAGCGATCCACCATATAAGGCGTCATACCATAAACCGTATCGTTTCTAGACACGATATCTTCGTGGCGAAACGACCCAGCTGGGTCAAAGGCAACACGCTGGCTGCCATTCACCATCAAAGAGGTATGCGCGCCCGACCCTGTCCGATTAGACAGCATGGTAAACAAAGTTAGCTTTGGCGGGCCATTGTGACGATAGGCAGCGCGCGAAACTTCTTCGAACGAAGCGCCACCTTTGTTTGGGACGGTACATGCAACCAATGTGCTGGTTGCCGCAACCAAAGCTGCCGCTTGAAGCAATCGTCTGATCACACGCCCCGCCAGCATCTTAGACGTTTACGATCGCTAGAAAGATCAGCACAAAAATGGCTGCCCCTGCGACATAGGTCGACGCTTTGATAAAGCCGTCAAATACCTTTTCCTGAACTTCAGTGTTCATTGTGCCATGTTCATGTTCGGCCATCTTGAAGAGTCCTCTCGTTCGTGTTTGGCCGCTGGATACTGCATTTTAAGCACACTGTCACCACGCCAATCTGACTTTAGTTGCTGCAAATTTACACAGGTAAGCAAGAAAATCAAAGCACCATTGCGCGCTTTGATGTGCAAGCTATCACTTTGCTTTGTCTTCCAGATCTTTGGCCAGTCGAAAACCAATACGCACGGGTTCTTTGGCTTCTCTTGGTTTTGGCAGGGCGCGCAGCATTACATTTAGTTGGCTGACATGCTGCACCAGTTGGGTTTTGGCCCCGCCAGTGTCAGAACCGTAGAACGTGACGATATCCGGATCAAAAAAGCCCATCCCCTCGATGCGCAGCACCCCCGCGTCGCCACCGGTAAATCCCATTGCGACCTCGTGGGTGTTGTCGAGTTGTTGCTCAAAATTCTGAATATAAAGGATCAGGCGTTCATAAGCCCATTCGGCTGGGCTTTTCTGTTGCACAGGCTTTGTATCAACACAGGCTGGCAGGTCGGTTTTGCCAGCACCTTCAGAGGTGGTGTCGACCTCATAGCGCCGCGGCAATGCTGCCGCTTCTTCAACTTCTGCGGAGGTTTTGATCTCGTCGCCCATCGGTCATCCTTTTTTGTGCCATATCCAAGCGCCATCATCACGGCGGGTCCGGCTGATGTCACCAAGATGGTACAGATGATTGAGATGAGCAATCGCTTCCACCAAAGCGAGCCCATATTCGCCCGCGCCGATGCTGCGTTTAAAGAGCGGCGGAAAACACTCTCCGGCCGTGCGCGGTTGGTCAAGATGTGCACTAAGACGACTGAGCGCGCCATGATGATTGTCAATCAACTGCCGCATGCGGGTGGGTAAGCCAGTAAAGGGCAATTTGTGCCCTCCAAGCACCAATTGATCCGGGTGTGCAAGTGTCTCTAGCCGTGCGCAGGCCTCCATCCAATCAGCCACCGGATCTGCTTCAGGCTCGGTGGCATAGACGCCAATGTTAGAACTGATCGAAGGGAGAATTTGGTCGCCTGAAATCACGAGATTGTCATCGCGTGACCACAGCGTCAGGTGTTCCGGGGCGTGGCCATTGCCCATGTGAACGTCCCAATTCCGCCCACCGATCCGAATCACGTCGTCTTGCTTGATCCGCTTAAAACCCAGGGGCATGGGATAGACGACGTCGGCAAAATTAAACGGCCGCTCTGACTTTCGCTGTTGGAAAACTGCCTCATCCATGCCCGCTGACAGATAAAAATCCAAGGTTTCCTGCCGCGGCACCGCCTGTTCATCAAGCTGCAACATACGCGCAAACAACCAGGCTGTGCGTGTTGTCCAGAGCCTGGCACCAAATTCCGTTTGAAACCAACCAGCAAGCCCGACGTGATCAGGATGGTGATGGGTCACGACGACACGGCCGATCGGCTTGCCTGCCAGTGGCCCCTGCATCAATTTGTGCCAGATGGCGCGTGTGCGGCGTGACGAAAAGCCGGTGTCAATGATGGTCCAGCTGTCGCCGTCATCAAGCGCATAAACGTTGACATGATCTAGCGCCATCGGCAGGGGTAAACGCATCCATAATACGCCAGGAGCGACCTCAATCGCGGTTCCTTCGGCAGGTGGATCTTGCCATGGATATCGAATAGTTGCGCTGCCCATCAAATGCTCAAATCATCGACAGAGATGGCATAGAGATCCGCTGCGCCTTGCATGGCGTGCGCCAGCAATCCTGTGTGTTCCGGCAACAAACGGTTGATATAAAAACGCGCCAAACGCGTGCGCGGGCCATCATGGCCTTCGGCACAGGCCGCCTTGAGATGATAATGCGCGCCCAAAATGCGTGCAAACCCATTCAAATAGGGCACACAACCAGCGAAACGTTGGTTAAAGTCTTTTTGCCCAACCATCCATTCGGTGGCTTCGCGTAATGTCTCTGTCGCGCTCCAGACATCTTCGGCCATGCGGGGGCGGACTGCTCGAGCGCTTTCTGCAAAACTCTCTATTTCTTCTAAGAGAGCATAGGCTGCATCGCCATCGTCCATCATTTTGCGGGCGACCAAATCCATTGCCTGAATGCCATTTGTGCCTTCGTAAATTGAGGTAATACGCACATCGCGTGAATACTGTGCCGCACCGGTTTCTTCAATAAACCCCATGCCACCATGCACTTGCACGCCCAGCTCGGCCACCTTGATGCCGACATCTGTTCCAAAAGATTTGGCGATTGGTGTCAGGAAAGCAGCTCTGGATTTCCAGTCAGCACTATCTGCGGCTTTGCCCATATCCAGCGCAATGGCACATTCCAGTGCGAGGGCACGCGCCGCAAAGGTCTCGGACTTCATTGTTGCCAACATTCGGCGAACGTCTGCGTGATCAATGATGGTGCCTTGACCCTTCACAGGCGTGCGGCCCTGTTTGCGTTCAAGTGCATAAAACAAGGCGTGTTGATAAGCGGCCTCTGCAACGCCAACCCCCTGGGCACCGACCCCAAGGCGCGCATTGTTCATCATGGTGAACATGCATTTCATGCCATCGTGTTCCTGACCGACCAGCCAGCCAGTTGCCTTGTCATATTGCATCACGGCTGTGGGCGAACCATGAATACCTAACTTGTGCTCTAAGCTGACCACCTTAAGCGTATTGGCGACACCTGGCTCGCCATTCGCATCGGGAATATTACGTGGCACCACAAAAAGGCTGATTCCTTTGGTTCCCTTGCCACCATCTGGCAAGCGCGCCAACACCAGATGACAGACGTTTTCCGTAAAATCCGTGTCGCCCCAAGTGATGAATATCTTTTGTCCCGTGATCGCATAAGAGCCATCTTCATTTCGCTCTGCTTTTGTAGACAAGGCACCAACATCCGAACCTGCTTGAGGTTCTGTTAGGTTCATCGTGCCAGACCAGGCGCCAGAAATCAGCTTTGGCAGGTAAATGTCTTTGATGTCATCTGTCGCATGCACTTCCAATGCTTCGATATGTCCTTGGGTCAGCAAGGGATTAAGCTGCAACGCCAAGTTGCCCGCCGCCATCATTTCGTTGACTGCTGTAGAAATCGAAAGAGGCAAGCCCATGCCGCCGTGTTCTGGGCTGGCCGATGTCGAGACCCAACCACCTTCTGCAATTGCTTGAAAAGCTGCCGCAAACCCCGGAGAGCTACGCAGCTTGCCATTTTCTAATTTTGCTGGATCCAAGTCGCCGTTTCGATTTGTGGGGTGCAATACATCTTCTGCCAAGCGGCCCGCCTCGCCCAAAATCGCGCTGACGGTTTCAGCATCTAGTTCGGAAAACGTTTCAGTATCTATCACTTGTGACAAATCCAAAACGTTTTCATAGATATACTGAAAGTCAGCGAGCGGTGCTTGATATGGCATAAGATCGACCCTTGGCGGTTGGCAATGTAAACTTAGTTTATTATGTCTCTTTCGCCATTACCTTAAATATGCGACGAGAACGCGCTATCATAACGCAGCGTCATACCATGACTGACCTAACGACCGAAATTTTACCTGCCAATTCAGCAGGGTTTGAAAGCGCCGCCGCCATTTGGCAGCAGGGTGGCCTTGTCGCGTTCCCTACGGAAACGGTTTATGGGCTTGGTGCTGACGCGCGCAATGATTTGGCTGTGGCAAAGGTATTTGAGGCCAAAGGCCGTCCACACTTCAACCCATTGATTGTACATGTCCAAAGCGTGCTATCTGCACAGCGCTATGTGCAGTGGTCAGATGCGGCAGACCGCTTGGCCGCTGCCTTTTGGCCCGGCCCTCTGACCCTGGTGCTACCGATCAAGCCGAATTCCGGCCTTTCCCCCCTCGTCACCGCAGAATTGCCAACGCTTGCGGTGCGCGTGCCGGCACACCCAATCGCCAAAAGCCTATTAGAGCGTTTTGATGGCCCAATCGCCGCGCCATCCGCCAACCCTTCGGGCAAAATAAGCCCAACCGACGCTATGCATGTAACGGCCGGTCTGGGTGGCAAAATTGATGCCATCGTTGACGGCGGGGCCTGTGATGTAGGGCTTGAAAGCACGATTGTGGGCCTGGCTGATGCCCCCGCTTTGCTGCGTCCAGGGGGCATGCCTCGAGAAGCGTTAGAGGCCGCTTTGGGCGAGGCACTTAACCTGCACAACAGTCAGGATCCCTTGACCGCGCCTGGTCAAATGACATCGCATTATGCCCCAGGTGCCCGCGTCAGGTTAAACGCTGAAGCAGCGCAAAGGGGGGAATTGCTTTTGGGTTTTGGCCCGGTCGATTGTGATCTCAATCTTTCGCATGCAGGGGATCTGCGCGAAGCGGCAGCAAATCTGTTTCATCATCTCCATGCGCTTGATGCGCAAAACGCTGCGGGGATCGCAGTATCGCCTATTCCGGAAAACGGATTGGGTTTGGCAATCAATGATCGCCTTAGGCGCGCTGCTGCCCCACGCGATTGATGTTGGCTATGCCCGCCCCGCACTGGCCGAAAGCGTCAAGGGGTCAATCCCCAAGGAATTAAGCGCTGCTTCCCATTTTGCCTCGTCGCGTAAATCAAAGACAAGCTCAAGAGAGGCATCACAAATCAGCCATCCGTTTGCTGCAATTTCTTCTTCCAACTGATTGGGACCCCAACCGCTATATCCAAGAGCCATAAGCGCTTTTACGGGTCCACCACCCGCGGCAAGATCTTCGATAACATCTATGGTTGCCGTCATCGCAAAGTTTTTGTCGACGAGCAGCGAAGAGATTTGCGACGCGTAGTCCGCCGAATGCAGCACAAACCCGCGCCCACCTTCGACCGGGCCACCAAAATGCAGAGCCATCTGTCGGCTGTCGGGTGTTTCCTCTATAGAAAGCTGTTCCAGCAAATTAGAAAAGCGCATGTCGCCCATCGGCTTGTTCAAGATCAGCCCCATGGCACCATCTTCGCTATGGGCACAGAGCAAAACGATCGAATGGGCAAACCGTGGGTCACTCATGCCTGGCATTGCAATAAGCAACTTGCCTGTCAGATCCAAACCGTCGGTTGTTTCTATCAAATGAATTCCTGCCTTATCTGCAACCACTTACCCTCACAATGTTAGGCCTCAGGCCCTCGAACGCAAGCCCTGACGCCAAGATTACGAGCTTTCGTCACAATCGCTCGCCGGAATGTGAGTTGGCATTTACCAAATGATCGCGCATTTGTGGGGTATGATAAAACCTTGCATATTGGCACTCTTGGCTGCCCCGCTCATTTTTGGCTCTGGACAATCTGTGCGGGCGCAAAATTATGAAGACGCCATAACCGCAGAACTGTTGCCGGGGTGGCGTCAGGCGGACGGAAGCCATGTTGCAGCGGTGCGCATGGTTCTAAAAGAGGGTTGGAAAACTTATTGGCGCGCGCCCGGTGACGGTGGCATACCGCCTCAGCTGCGATGGGCTGGGTCCCGCAATATGCAGCAGATCGAAGTTATCTGGCCGACGCCAACTGTGTTTGACCAAAATGGTTTGCAGTCGCTGGGATACCTGCAAGAAGTCGTCGTTCCTTTGATTGTGGCCCCTACACGCGCCGGAAGAGATATCAGCCTTAACGCGCGATTAGATATTGGCGTGTGCAAAGAGATTTGCGTGCCCGAGACCCTGCGAATCAAAGCACGGCTCCCTGAAGAAAACACCAAGATAGACCCGATGATCGCGGCGGCACTCGCCGAACGCCCCTATTCTGCGCAAGAAGCAGGCGTCCAGCGGGTGGCCTGCAAGATTTCAGCCAACCCAGAAGGGCTTTCAGTATCAGCCGATATTCAAATGCCCAGCGCGGGTGGACGGGAATTTGCGGTTATCGAAACAGATAACCCTGAGCTGTGGGTTGCGCAGGCAGACGCCAATCGCCGCGGGGCAACTTTATCTGTTTCTAGCGACGTTTATCACGTTGAAGATCAGCCCTTCTTGCTGAGCCGCGACGCTTTGCGGTTTACCGTCTTAGGGCAAAACTATGCGGTTGATATTCACGGATGCCAAGCCGGCTGACTAGGCACGTCGCCTTAATTGCACGGCGACCGCAGCGATCACATACCCCAAAAAAGCCAGCGCAGCGGCACCTGCAGCAAACATGCCAAACACCATGAATGTGCTGTCAAAGGTCAAGGCTGCAGGCAGGTAACTTTGTAAAACAGGGTGAATTGACCCTGTGACCGCCTGCCAACCAAGAGTGATTGTAAGCCATGCGGCAGAAATCAATGCAACTGGCAGAACCACGCCCTTCAGCGCATTGGACCGTGCGGCGCGGCGGACCGCGGTGACTTGTCGCGCAATATCTTGCTGTGTTGCCAGCAGCGCAGGCACAACCAACAAAACAAGCAGCATGCCAAAGCCCAACCCATAAACCAGCGTTATCACGGTTGGCTTTAGGAACTGCGCTTGCTGGCTGCGTTCAAACAGCAACGGTGTTAGGCCCAGAACCGTGGTTAGAGTGGTCAACATCACAGGTCGTAATCGGTCGGCTGTCCCTTCAATTATGGACGGCATCAATCCACGTTCTTCTGCGTATTCATCAATCGTAGTCACCAGAACAATTGAATCGTTGATGATAATTCCCGTCATGCCCAGCAACCCAACCACGGTAAACATCGACAATGGTACGCCGTGATAATTATGGCCATAAATTGTGCCAACCAAGCCAAAGGGAATGATTGCCATAACAACCATTGGTCTGGTCCAGCTCGCGAAGACCCAGGCAAGCACGAGATAGATGCCAGCCAGACAAAGTATGAGACCATTGCGCGCATCTTGCAGGAAACTGTCTTCTTGCTCTGACAGGCCAGCCAAACGCCATTCGACCTGATGTATGCTGGCAATCTCGGGCAATATTTCCTCTTGCAGCCGTTGCTCTATCTCGGCTGCGCGGGCTGGATCATCTTCGGATATATCGCCAGTGACCGAGACCACGCGAATGCCGTTTTCACGCCTTACAGTCGAAAAACCGCTGCGCCTGTCAACACTGACCAGATCTGCCAAGGGCACATATATTCCATCCGGAGACCGCATCATTGATCGTTCCAGAAAATCAGCGGTCAACTCACCTTCGGGTAGTTCGACACGAATAACTGCAGTTCTGGGGCCAGAAGGATAGGTCGCGGCCTCGACACCATTCAACCGATTGCGCAGTACACGCCCCAAAGTATCTATGGAAAACCCAAGAGATTGCCCCTGCGGAGTGAGCTCTAATATGACTTCTTCTTTGTCAAAGGGCAGGCTATCTTCGACCGCTGACACCTCTGGGTAAGGCAGCAATGCGTCCTTTAGGGCCTCTGAGGCTTCTTTTAGCGTTTCCGCATTCGATCCAAAAAATTGAACATCCAGTGCATCCCCACCTGGGCCTGAGCGCCAGCCGCGAAAGCTGACCGTCTCGGCCAGTGGGTGTTTTGCCACAAGGTCTTGCAGCTCGCCCACAAAGGCAAAGCTGGAATAGGGGCGCAGGTCGGCATCAATCAGTTCAATGGCAATGCCGCCAAGTTGATCAGGCGTGCGGCTATCAGCCCCGGCCACTCCACGTCCGCTGTTGCCGCCAACTTCGGCCATGACAAAGGCAAGCGGATTTACTCCGTCATATCTTGCCGCGTAATCCGCGCCTAAGGCTTCGGTGGCGCGTTGTAATTCTTGCATCATTTCTAGGCTGTCGGCCCGAGTCGCATCTGCGGACATAATAAAGTTACCGGTGACGGAACCTTGCTCGGGTGCGTTAAAGAAGCGCCATTTTACATCGCCTGTGATGAATAGGCTGGCCTGGGATGCCAAAAGCAAAACTGTGCCCGCCAACACCGGATACCGCGCCCAAACCACCAGCGCCATAATGCGGCGAAAAATTACGTCGCGAAACCAGCGGAAGCCACGGTTCACAACCCGGCTGGGCCAATCATACCAATGGTTTTTTGCGGTATGGGCCAAAGCGTGGCGCATGTGATTGGGCAGTATTAAGAAACATTCAACCAATGAGGCGATCAAAACCACGATGACCGTGAATGGTATGTCAATGATCAAGTCGCGAAACCGGCCGCTGATCGCCGTTAGACCAAAAAAGGCAATGACTGTAGTAAGGGTTGCTGAAAACACTGGCAGGGCCATGCGTTTTGCAGCGGTTTCAGCCGCGACCACTGGCGTTTCACCAAGGCGGCGCGCCCGCATATCGGCGTGTTCACCGACGACAATTGCATCATCAACCACGATACCCAATGTGATGATCAGCCCAAACAGTGAAATCATATTCAACGTCAGGCCCGCAGCATACATCAAAGCAATGGCTGCACACATCGCCACTGGAATACCGGCGGCCACCCAAAACGCAATGCGTGCATTCAAAAACAAGAATAGCAGCGCCAGCACAAGGCTTAGCCCCATCAACCCGTTGTCCAACAACAGATCAAGACGCCCACTGATCGCTTCGGCGCGGGTGCGGATCAGATTGATGCGCACCCCTTCGGGCAACGTTGCCTGCAAGTCTTGCGCAACGTCTTCGACGGTCTTTTGAATGCCAATTGCATCCCCTTTGGCCGAACGATCAATACGCACAGAAATTGCGGCGTTTTCACCAACATAATAGCTGCGATTTCTATTGGCGCTTTCAACGACAACCGTGGCGACATCGCCGACCGTCAACGCGGACCCATCTGGGTTTGACCGCAGTATAATACCGGCAACCTGATCTGCACTGCGCTTTGCAACCCCTGTGCGCACGCGGGTATTGGCACCGGCCACGTCACCCGCCGGATCTGCGGCCACTTCCTGGCCAATCGCAGCTGCAATTTGCGCCATGGTCACGTCATGTGTAATCAAATTGACCGAGGGCACTTCGACGATAGTACTGGGAGAGGCCACTCCGCGAAGCGTGGCACGGGTGACACCTTCGGCAAACAGGCGCACGACAAATTCATCGGCAAACCGCCCCAATTGTTCTGGGGCCAAAGGCCCCGTCAGAACCACATCTGTCACCCGATCTCGCCAAGCGCCACGTCTGACACGCGGATCATCAGCATCTTCGGGCAGCGTGGTCACCGCATCAATCGCGGTTTGCACTTCGTCAGTAGCGCGCGCCATATCCCAACCTGGCTCAAAGTCCATGGTGATCCGCGCCGATCCTTCAGACGAACTGGCTTCCGTCGACGCGACCCCTTCGACTGCCAAAAGAACCGGTTCAAGCACTTGGACAATCGCTGCGTCAACATCCTCGGCCCCTGCCCCATCCCAACCGACTGAGACGCTGACATTATCAACAATAACATCCGGAAAGAATTGTGCCCGCATTTGCGGTGCCGCTGACAATCCAGCCACGACAAGCACAACCAACAAAAGGTTTGCGGCTGTTCCATGCCGAGTAAAGTAGGATAAAAGTCCTTGCGTAGATGCCCCCATGCGCCGCGCCATTGCTTATCCCCCCATCCGCTGTTCAAGTCGCTGAACAACCCCAGCTGGAACCTTGGGCTGCGACAACTGGTTCAAAATGGTTTCTTTGCGCTCGGCGGGCATGCGTTGATTGTTTTGGACAAACGCCATAAGTTTGGCACGACGTTCTTCGGACAATTCCAACAGATCAGGCGTTGGTTCCGCAGGTTCGGTGGCGGTCAGATTGGTCTTATCCTTATCAGCCCCATCCAGAACAGGCTTCACGCGAATGCCCGCCCCCAACAATGGCGTCAATTGCGTCACAGCCAGCCGCCCGTTCAAGTCGCCTGCGCGCAACAAAACCTGATCTCCTTGGCGCCGCAATAAATCTACTGAAATGGCCTCTAGTCGATCCTGGTCACCAACCACCAGAACCCGCCCTTGGGGATCTAGTGCAGCAGAGGGCAAGCGCACCACGCCACGCAGCGGTTGTTCACGCACAGCAACGCTGACGAAATCGCCAGGCTTCAGGCCAGGCGCTTTCGTCAGCGTCGCAAAGACCAGCCGGCCGGTTTGGCCTTCGCCAACGGCGGCGCTATCGCGGCTGATCACACCGTCTGCAAGCAATGCTACACCAGTGGCGTTCAAGGCAACTTTCACCTCTGCCGGGCGCAGATTGCCTTGGGCGGTTAACAGTCGCGCGTATTGCGCCGTCGACACCCGAAATGCCACTTCTAGCGCGCTTGGATCAATCAATTGCGCCAGACGCTCGTTGGCGGAAACCAATCCGCCCTGAACCGCCGATACCTCAGCCAACGTGCCATCAAATTCGGCAATTATCTGAAGATCGTCCAAGTCACGCTTGGCTTCGGCCAATGCGATATTTGCACGGGCAACACGGGTATCCGCTTGGCCTATGCTGGCCTCGGCCTGGGCAAGCGACTGCCTGCGTGACAAGACCTGCTGCTGCGCCGTGGAAAGGTTCAATTCGGCGGTCTCGACCGATGCCGCGGTTCCAACACCCCGTTCAGCCAGATCTTTCTGCCGAACCAATGCGCGCTCTCTAAGGCCCACTTGGTCGTCAGCCGAGGTTTTTTCATCCTGAGCCAACACCAAAGCCTGCTCTGTTTCGCGTTTTTCATCCAATGCCGACTGCAACTCAGTTTCGGCACGGGCCAGCGCATCTTCCGCGTCAGAAGTGTCAATCTGCGCCAAAAGATCCCCCGCGCGGACTTGCCCGCCTTCGCGGAAATCGTCGCTGATATAGCGGAGTACACCTCCGGTCGAGCTGCGCAGATCAAGGGTGCGCTGGCTTTGGACTTCTCCAAACACCGCTATTTCGGGCGTGATTTCGGTCGGCGTCGCGGCCACAACATTGACCGTAAAAATTCTTTCGCGCTTTTGGGGAATACGTGGCTCTTTGTTGACACGTTCCTCCACAGCGCCTGAAACCAAGCCCATGGCAACCACCAATAACCCCGCAGTCACGGCAATCAAAAATAATCCAATCATGCTTTGCCTTAAAAAGCGCATACAATTTCCTCTGAGAGACCCGAAGCCTTGCCACTAACCTGTGCCGAATACGCGCAATTTCCAAGGGCGTGACACATTAAACGTATGGCATTCGCCATTCCGTCGCAAAAAATTGATCTTTTTTGGTCTATTAGTTTTTGGTGCGCTTTAGATGCTCGTCAAGGCGCGGCATTATTTCCACAAAGTTGCAGGGCATGTGTCGGTAGTCCAACTGATATCTTAAAATGTCATCCCAGGCGTCTTTGCAGGCCCCAGTGCTGCCGGGCAGAGCAAATAGATAAGTTCCCTGTGCAACTCCGCCAGTGGCGCGGCTCTGCACAGCAGAGGTGCCAATCTTTTGCATTGAAATGACCGTAAAAGCCGTCGCAAAGGCCTCGATCTCTTTTTCATAGACATCTCGGTGGGCTTCCACGGTGACGTCTCTGCCCGTCAGGCCAGTCCCACCGGTCGAGATAATGACATCGATGTTTTCATCTGCACACCATGTGCGCAATTGGCTGGAAATCTGGTCGCGCTCGTCCTGCAAAATCGTACGCGCTGCCAGAATATGCCCTGCCTTTTCAAGCCGCGCTACCAATGTGTCGCCACTTTTGTCTTGATCCAGACCACGGGTATCGCTGACCGTCAAAATAGCTATTTTCACTGCGATGAAGGGTCGGGATTCGTCTATCTTTGCCATTCTAAGATCTTTCTAATATTGCAAGTCGCGCAGCCAGCGAAGCAAAAATAGCTGCGGTTATATATCCAAGACCTTTGGCGTATTTTGGAGATCCAAGCAAAGCCTGGCCGATGCTACTGGCAAAGATACCGACGAGGCCATTGATCACAAATCCTCCTAACGCGATGATTCCGCCAAACATCCAAAATTGCAGCAAAACACTGCCACGCGTTGGGTCAACAAATTGCGGAACAAACGCCAGCACAAATAAGATCACTTTGGGGTTACTGAGGTTAACAATAAACCCCTGAACAAACGCTCGTTTGGCCGATAAGGCCTTTGTTTTATTGGCAACCACACTGCTCCGCAGAGCCGCATAGGCAAGCCACATCAAATAACCGACGCCAATCCAGCGGATCAGATCAAAGACCCACGGCAAGGTGGCTACCAGCGCCCCCAAACCAAGACCGCCAAGCGTCATATGTACCAGTGCCCCGGCTGATATACCCGCACTTGCGGCTACCGCTGGCTTGACGCCAGAGCGCAAGCCCTGCCCAAGGCAAAACATCATATCCGCACCCGGTGTCAAATTCAGCGCCAAAGCTGCAGGCACAAATGCGAGTAACAAATAAAGGTCCATTGCTTTTTCCTAGGTGATCGCTGCAAGGCGGGCCTTGATCTTGAGCAAATCCGACCAGGCTTCGCGCTTGGCGACTGGTGTGCGCAGTAAAGTCTCGGGATGCAGCATCGGCAACGTCGGCTTTCCGTAGGCTTCTGTCCAAACGCCCCTCAGACGGTTAATGCCCCGTTTTTCAAGCACGCTGTGGCAGGCACTATTGCCCATTAAAATAAGGATATCGGGATTAACCAATGCAACATGGCGCTGCACAAAGGGGCGCATCATGGCGATTTCATGGGCCGACGCATCACGACTTTGTGGTGGTCGCCAAGGTAAAATATTTGTCAGGTACACAGCTTTGTCAGGCTCTTGCGCATTGCGATCCAGACCAATGGCCGCCAACATGCGATCCAATAACCGACCGGCTTGGCCCACAAAGGGTGTGCCGCTGCGATCTTCTTCGCGATCTGGTGCCTCGCCAATAATCATCACCCGCCCGCAATCTTGCCCGTCCGCAAAAACCAAAGAGCGAGCGCCGCGCTTTAAACTGCAATGATCAAAATGCGCCGTTGCTGTTTTAAGGCTTTGTAAGTCGTTGGCCGCCGCAGCGGCCGTTTTTGCAATGGCAACGGGATCGATCTGTGGCTCTGGCACAGGCGCAGCAGTCGCTGGTTTGGTTGGTGCAGGTTTTTGCACAGCCTCATAGCGATTGACCGGCGAATCCAGAATGGCCTCGGTCGCGCCGAGTTCAATTTGCCATTCCAGCATGGCGCGTGCCGTTTGATAGTCGAGTGCCGATTCCATAGCAGCACCCTACCCTGTGGACCGCGTCGGGAAAACCAAACAAATCGCCTGATCTGATTTGCGCGTGCTGATGCCTCCGGCGGGGGTATTTTCGTCAAGCACAAGGCCAGAGGCGGCTTGCAGCAGGCTCAGCGGCTTTCTATAAGCAGCAAAGATCAGACAAGGAGCTTCGCAATGGCGTTTCGTCAAAAGCATCTTCTGGGTATCGAACATCTTCGACCCGAGGAAATAACATCAATCCTTGATCTGGCAGATCAATATGTCGATCTGAACCGACGCGATATGAAGCATTCAGAAGCGCTTTTGGGCCTGACACAAATCAATATGTTTTTTGAAAACTCCACCCGCACCCAGGCGAGTTTTGAGATTGCCGGCAAACGATTGGGCGCAGACGTTATGAATATGGCGATGCAGGCCAGCTCGATCAAAAAGGGCGAAACCCTGATTGACACGGCCCTGACGCTTAACGCGATGCATCCCGATCTTTTGGTGGTGCGTCACCCTCATTCCGGTGCCGTGGATCTTTTGGCTCAAAAGGTCAATTGCGCTGTGCTCAATGCCGGCGATGGCAAGCACGAGCACCCCACACAAGCATTGCTGGACGCCCTGACAATCCGCCGCGCCAAAGGCAGGTTGCATCGTCTGAATATCGCAATATGTGGTGACATCGCCCATAGCCGTGTGGCACGCTCTAACCTGATCTTGCTTGGAAAAATGGAAAACCGCGTGCGACTTGTGGGGCCTCCAACCCTGATGCCCAGCCAGATCAGCGAATTTGGTGTTGAGGTCTATGAAGACATGGCCGAGGGTCTGAAGGATGTGGATGTTGTGATGATGCTGCGCCTGCAACGCGAGCGCATGGATGGCGGATTTATTCCGTCAGAGCGCGAGTATTACCACCGATACGGGTTGGATGCGCAAAAGTTGAGCCATGCCAAGAACGACGCGATTGTCATGCACCCGGGGCCGATGAACCGGGGTGTGGAAATTGATGGCGATATTGCGGATGACATCAACCGATCAGTGATCCAGGAACAGGTCGAAATGGGTGTCGCGGTGCGTATGGCAGCCATGGACCTTTTGGCGCGCAACCAACGTGAATTGCGCAAAAACGCGCCTATAGAGGTTTGATATGGAAGATCCTAAAGACCCGAAAATGAGTGGCCGTGTGGCAACCATCGCGCTTTTGGTGATGTTTGCGATTGTCGGGCTGATGATTTGGGTCGGTGGATAACTCAGCATGGCGCAAGCAGACGATAGCATTGACCATCCCGAGGTTGATCTTTCGCCTGACGAACGCCTTGTTGCGACCTACCAGCCAAAACTTGGATTGTTCCTTCAGCGCACACTTTGGGTCGCGTTTTTGACCGCCATCGCTTTTTTGGGCATTCCTCAACTTGGGTTTGGGCTATTGCTGGCGCTGGTTGGAGGTCTGATTGCCGCTTTGTTTTATGCCTTTGTATTCGGCGATTTCGAAGAATGGCGGCAACGCCGGCGCGACCGTTGGATTTTGACAAATCAGCGCCTTTGGTTTCAAAACCCTGATGAAGACAGCGGGCAGGCATGGATCAACCTTACTGATGTTGTGCGGTGTCGCCGATGGATGTGGTGGGCACTGCGGCTAACCACGAAAGATGGGCGCGTGACCGTTCTGCGCTATGTTGGGCCCGTCAGGACCATTCAAGCGAAGCTTAAGTTGGCGGTTGCCGAGGCAAAAGGGGATCTAAATGTCTGACGATGTATTCCATGTCTCTGAATTGGAAACCGGGCGTATACGCCTGTTCACGGTCGAGATCACAGAGGCGGAACTTGACCGTATCCAAAACCCCCAGAGAGATATGCCCCCCACCGCGGCGGCGATAGCAACACTGGTTGGGTTGGACTGGATCGACGCAGGCTATGCAGAGATATTCAACATTGCCGATTTAGAAGGGCTCGGGCTTGCAAATTATCTGGTTCAGGGGGCCGGGGTTTCTGAAGCGACGATCTCTGAGCACCGCGCCCTGTTAGATCAGGTCCAGGACATCGTCTTGATTTTATATTCCCGAGCATTCGAACAACAGGAGGTGCATTTGACGCTGCACCCAGCGGTGCAACTCATAGAGATGTTTGAAGAAGAGACCCATAATGTGACTTTTGAACCTTTGCCTAACAAGTCCGCCACCGAGCCTGCAAATCTGGCTACGCCGCCAAGCAATGCGCATTTTTCCGTTGTCAAAGCTGTGCTGCTACTACCGGGCTTACTTATCGTGCTGGCGCTGTTGATTTGGGTGTTGTTTTTGTGAAGCAGAACATAGAATTGGTTGACCTTATGGCGTCAAAATTGCATGTCCCTTGCACGATGGTAGATCAGGCCATGGCCAAAAAAGGACCCGCAGCGCAATGAGTCTTCTTTTCACCAATGCCCGCCTGATTGATCCGGAAACCAAAACAGAATCTATGGGCAGCCTGATCGTCGAGAACGGCGTTATCATCGCCCAAGGCAGCGAGATTACCACCCATAAGGCTGATAAAGTTGTGGATTGTCAGGGCAAATGCCTTGCGCCAGGCATTGTCGATTTGGGTGTGAAAGTCTGCGAGCCGGGCGAGCGCCACAAAGAAAGCTATAAATCCGCGGGACGCGCGGCGGCGGCTGGCGGCGTCACAACAATTGTCACACGGCCGGACACCACCCCAACCATCGACAGCCCGGAAACGTTGGAATTTGCGACACGGCGGGCCAACGAAGCGGCCCCAGTAAACGTTGTGCCGATGGCAGCCCTTACAAAAGATCGCGCTGGCCGCGAGATGACTGAATTTGGCTTTTTGCTGGATGCTGGGGCCGTCGCCTTTACCGATTGTGATCACGTTGTCACGGACACCAAAGTCTATGCGCGCGCCTTGATCTATGCGCGCAGTTTGGGGGCCTTGGTTATTGCACATCCTCAGGAACCCGTATTGAGCAAGGGCGCGGCTACAACATCAGGCAAATTTGCCAGCCTGCGGGGGTTGCCTGCGGTTTCTCCCATGGCGGAACGCATGGGACTTGATCGTGATATCGCAATGGTCGAAATGACCGGTGTAAAATACCATGCCGACCAAATCACAACTACGCGCGCGTTGCCCGCGTTGGAGCGCGCAAAAGCGAACGGATTTGACGTCACCGCAGGCACCTCAATCCACCATTTGACGTTGAACGAATTGGACGTGGCAGATTACCGAACCTTCTTTAAGGTTAAACCCCCATTGCGCAGCGAAACCGATCGTCTGGCGATGGTCGAGGCCGTAAAGTCCGGCTTGATCGACATCATCAGCTCTATGCACACGCCCCAGGATGAAGAAAGCAAACGTCTGCCATTTGAGGAGGCTGCATCGGGTGCAGTGGCGCTTGAGACCTTGCTGCCTGCGGCGCTGCGTCTTTATCACGCCGAGCAACTGACATTAGCGGAATTGTTTCGCGCCATGGCGCTCAACCCAGCCACAAGACTTGGCTTGCCCAGCGGTCGCCTTTGCGAAGGTGCGCCTGCAGATCTTGTGCTGTTTGATCCAGACGCGCCCTTTGTGTTGGACCGTTTTAAACTGCACTCAAAATCTAAGAATACGCCGTTTGACGGCCAGCGTATGCAGGGTAAGGTGCTGGCAACTTATGTGGCCGGAGAGGCCGTCTACCGGAGAAACTGATGCCTGCACTGGAAACCGGGATTTTCGCGCTCATGATTTGGGGCCTGATTGGGTATTTATTTGGTTCTATTCCCTTTGGCATTGTCATCACCCGGGTATTTGGACTTGGCAATCTGCGCGAAATTGGCTCTGGCAATATTGGCACGACAAATGTGCTGCGCACCGGGTCAAAACCCGCCGCTGCTGCAACGCTATTGTTGGATGGTGGCAAAGGCGCAATTGCCGTTCTAATCGCCCGACTTCTGGCGGGCGAAGATGCCGCACAGGTGGCTGGCTTGCTGGCGTTTTTGGGTCACTGCTTTCCTATCTGGTTGAAATTCAAAGGCGGCAAGGGTGTTGCGACCTTCTTGGGGCTGATGCTCGCGCTGGCCTGGCCTGTTGGGATTGCGTGCTGCTTGACCTGGCTGCTCACAGCCTTGATCGGGCGCATCTCTTCGCTTTCGGCACTCGTTTCGGCCGCCTCCACGACTTTTTGGGTTGTACTGCTTGGGTTTGGTCAAGTTTTCCTGCTTGGCATCGCGGTGACACTTTTGGTGTTCTGGCGCCACAAAGAGAACGTTGCGCGGTTGCGAACAGGCACTGAACCCAAGATCGGGCAAAAATAGCGGCCTTTTCGCTATAGGCAGTCACAGCGCAAGTTAGATTAACCTTCGTCAAGTCACAGGCGTTCTGCGCTGCTGCACACTCAAATCTTGTTGTTTTGAATGTGAACAGCTGCGTCGCGATATTGCTTTTAGAGGGTCGCAATTACGGCCCTTCGCAAATTTGGTCTAACGGAAGTTTTTGCCGGTAGACCCAAACAAACTAAAAGGTAAAATCATGACTAAACTTAAATCCCTGTTTGGGGGCGCTTTGCTTGCCTCGACTTTCGTTGGCACAGCTTTTGCTGCTGGCGTAGAGCTTAACGCTTCCTCCACCGGACTTGCGCTTCAAGGCTATGACCCTGTCGCATATTTTACAGAAAACAAGGCAAGCCCAGGAAACTGGCAGATTACGTCGACCTATAACGAAGCCACCTATCGCTTTGCATCAGAAGAACATAAGGCAACATTTGAAGCCAACCCAGAGGCATATCTGCCCCAATATGGAGGTTATTGTGCCTTTGGAGCGGCGATGGGCTTCAAGTTTGACGGAGACCCAACGCTTTGGCGCGTTGTAGACGGGGAATTGTTCCTGAATATCTCGCAAGATATTCAGGAGCGCTGGAACACGGACATCCCCGGCTTTATCGAGAAAGCGGATAACAACTGGGGTGACATCGAGAATGTTTCGCCCGACGAGTTGTTAAACTAAAAAGGAAGGCGCAGAAATGCGCCGCCCAATTTGAAACTTATTCAGCTCAATAGCTGTAGTCGCCATAAATTCGCGTCAAATCACCGTTCCAGTCCCCGTGATAGTGCTCAAGCAACTCATCAGCGGGTGTTTTTCCGGTTTCGAGGCTCTCTTTCAAAGCGTTCAAAAAGTGGGTCTCATCCGGCACCAAACCGCCAGCACCTGGCATCGCTCGGCTCTTCAAACCCGCCTCAGAGATTGCAACAACTTGACCTGCAAGCTCGTGCATGTCGATCTTGCCAACCTGCCCCTGCAAACCTTTTTCAGACGCTGCAACGCGCAGGGCTTCACGGGTGTCAGCATCCCAGTCTTTCACAAGATCCCAGGCCGCATCCAAAGACGATTGGTCATACATCAATCCAACCCAAAAGGCCGGCAAAGCGCAAAGGCGGCGCCATGGGCCTCCGTCTGCGCCGCGCATTTCCATGAATTTCTTGATGCGCGCTTCGGGGAAAGCGGTGGTCAAATGGTCCGCCCAATCGCTTAGTGTTGGCGTTTCCCCTGGTAGCGCCGGAAGTTTTCCAACCAGGAAATCGCGGAAACTTTGTCCCAATGCATCAATGTACTTGCCGTCGCGATAGACAAAATACATGGGCACGTCCAAGGCGTATTCGGCCCAACGTTCAAACCCGAATCCGTCTTCGAAAACAAAAGGCAACATGCCTGTGCGGGCATTGTCCAAATCCCGCCATACGCGCGAGCGCCAAGATTTGTGACCATTTGGCTTGCCATCAAAGAACGGAGAGTTTGCAAACAAAGCTGTCGCCACTGGCTGCAAGGCCAAAGCAACGCGCAGTTTTTGCACCATGTCTGCTTCCGATCCGAAATCCAGGTTCACTTGAACTGTGCAGGTCCGGTACATCATGGATTTACCCATGGTGCCGACGCGATCCATGTAATCGGTCATCAGCTTGTAACGCCCTTTAGGCATTACGGGCATTTCTTCGTGGCTCCAGATCGGGGCGGCCCCCAAACCAATAAATTTCACGCCTATTTTGTCAGCGATGTCTTTCACATCTTTGAGATGGGCGTTTACCTCATCACAGGTCTCATGGATCGACACCAGCGGAGCACCAGAAAGCTCTAGCTGCCCACCCGGTTCCAACGAAACATTTGCACCATCTTTTTCCAGACCAATTAGCTTTCCAGCTTCTTGAACGGGGGCCCAACCGTGGCCATCACGCAGGCCTTCCAACACAGCTTGGATCGAGCGCTCGCCAGCATAGGGCAATGGTTTTAGTGAATCTTTACAAAAGCCGAATTTTTCATGCTCGGTTCCGATGCGCCAGTCTTCGCGGGGCTTGCAGCCATCCGCCAAGTATTCGGCCAGTTGTTCGTGACGTTCAATCGGTCCGCCGCCGGACTGAGGGATGGACATTCGCTTTGCTCCGATCCTATTGGGCTATCGCTTGATTTGCTTTGGTGTAACGAATTGGGGGCAGTGTCAATGCAAGGTGAGCGCCTCTTTGGCCCATATCACGACAGGTTGAGCACTGCGTCCATTTAGGCTGCTGACCAAATGATCTGTGCGTATGCCCGGTAAACTGGCAAAGGCATCAAACAGAGCCTCTGCGCCTTCGGCATTCACAGGGATGGCAATATCAGCTTGCCCGATTTGATGTAAAACCCAGACCGGAGGCACCGAAACCTGATCCAATGTCAGCAACGTCAAGTCACTCATGGAAACGATACCGCCTGAAATCGGTCCATAGTAACTCACCTCGCCTTCATCAACGGTCACAATGCCAGGGCCGCCACGCTCTGACATAAAGCGTCCGCGCTGCAAACCTGTGTACATTAAAATACCACCACCGATCGCAACCGCGACCCCAATCCAGCGCAATATGCCCGACCCAGACACCCAGTAAAGACCAAGCAAAAGCACGACCAGCCCGATCAGGACCTCTCGCCATTTCAGAAAAAATATTCGCGCCTCTGGGCGGATAAAGCTCATTTGATCTCTCCAATGACCCGGCGCGCTTTCAGCAAAGCAACCTGATAAAACCTAATGTGTTGAAAGCCTATTTTTTCATAAGCCTTCGCCGCGGCCGCGCTGGCGGCAAAAAGAATTGCCCGCTTAACGCCTTCGTTTCTTAGTTCATTGAGATGGGAAAGGATCAGGCGTCCCGCAAGCCCGCGATTGCGATTTTTATGCGGCACAAATACTCCGCCGATCCGCGCCTTGCGTATCATTGCCAATCGCCCAGCGCTTGCTGCCACAATGTCATTGCAGCGACCGATGCTGTATCGGCCCGCAAAATGCGCGGACCAAGCGAGACAACATGTGTTTGCGCATGCGCATGCAGCCGCGTTCGCTCAGCGTCAGAAAACCCTCCTTCTGGACCAATCAGGATCGCCCATTTTTCGCCAGCAACGGTGCCCAATCGTTTGGCAGAGCCAACCTCGGCTTCGTCGCAAAACATCAACTGGCGATCCTTTGGCCAATCCGCCAACAATCGATCAAGTTTTTGCAGGTCCGTCACCTCTGGCACATAAGTTCCGCCGCATTGTTCTGCTGCTTCAACAGCATGGGCTTGCAAACGATCTTGGCGAATGCGTTCCGAATTGGTGAAGTGAGTGGTTACCGGCAGAATGCGCGCTGCGCCCATTTCGGCGGCTTTTTCAACAATGAAATCTGTGCGCGCCTTTTTTATGGGGGCAAAGATCAACCAAAGATCCGGTGGCATTTGCAACGGTTTGGTTTGTTTAACACATGCAAGGATGCCTGCACGTTTTCCGGCCTTAACGACCTCGGCCCGCCACTCTCCTTCTGTTCCGTTAAAAACAAGGATCTGGTCGCCGAGTGCCAAACGCATCACCCCAAAAAGATAATGTGCTTGGTCACGATCCAATGGAATGGATTGCCCTGCCCCCAAGGGGTGCTCTACATACAGTCTGACTTTAGCTTCTTTCATAAGGTTCTACATATGGCCGACACGCCTCTAACGCCAGAGCCCCATGGACAGGTTTCCGACGCGGTCCGCGGCAATTGGGTCGACACTTGGGCCCCAGCCCCGTCGCGTCCCTACCTGCGGCTGTCCCGGGCAGATCGCCCCATCGGAACTTGGTTGCTTTTTTTGCCCTGCATGATGGGATTGATGTTGTCGATGCTAAACGACAATATCGTCACTTGGCATGACGCATGGACCGTGGCCGGCTGTGCGGCAGGTGCCTTTTTGATGCGCGGTGCCGGGTGCACTTGGAATGACATCACCGACCGGGACTATGATGCCCAAGTGGCGCGCACGCAGTCCCGGCCCATTCCCTCTGGTCAGGTAAGTGTCAAAGCAGCCGTTTTCTGGATGGGGCTGCAAGCATTGTTGAGTCTGTTCATATTGCTGAGTTTCTACCCAAACGCCGTTTTCCTGGGAGTCGTGGCACTGGTCCCCGTGTTGATCTACCCTTTTGCAAAGCGTTTTACGTGGTGGCCACAATTTTTCTTGGGCATTGCGTTTAACTGGGGGGCATTGCTTGCTTGGACCGCTCACAGCAATCAACTGCAGTGGCCAGCTGTGGTGCTGTACCTGTCTGGCATCACATGGACCTTATTTTACGATACCATCTATGCCCATCAAGACACAGAAGATGACGCGCTAATTGGCGTGAAATCAACAGCACGCTTGTTTGCCGAAAACACGCATCGTTGGCTGATGTGGTTTTTGATACTGACCGTATCCCTGATGGGCGTTGCCGTGGTTGGTGCCACGATTGACCGCAGCCCTCTGTCTTTGGTGATAGCTTTGGGCGGCCCATGGGCAATGGGCTGGCATCTTTTTTGGCAATTGCGCAGCCTTAACACCGAGGATCAAGATGTTTTGCTGCGACTTTTCCGTTCAAACCGCCAAGCGGGCCTGATTCCTTTGCTGTTTTTCGCCTGTGCGCTGTTCGTTTGATTGATCCAAGCGGCCGCATTGCGTATCAGACACCCTAATCAGACCTAAAAAGACGAACAAAATGCGCTTGCCTTTGACCTTGACTGTTTCTGCAACCTTTGGCCTCGCCGCCATTTTCAGCCTTGCTGCAGCCAGCTTAACAGCCACCGTGATCGAAGACAGCTCGCAATCAGCTGTACAGGCGGCACTCGACAAACAGGGGCTGACCTGGTCCGAAACCCACGCTGAAGGTCTCAACGTCTTTATTGCAGGCACGGCCCCATCGGAAGCCCAGCGCTTTATTGCCATGTCAACGGCGGCGGGCGTGGTTGATGCGGCGCGGGTCATCGACAATATGAATGTTACGGCCACAGCTGATTTGGCCCCACCGAAGTTTTCAATCGAAATCCTGCGCAACGAAAGTGGAATCAGCCTGATTGGCTTGATCCCAGAGGCAAGTGACCGCCGCGCGGTCCTAACCAAGCTGCGTCGCATTGCTGGCAGCCAGGAACAACTGGCGGATTTCATGGAAACCGCCGCTTATGTCACGCCCAAGAACTGGCCGCAGGCGATGAATTTCGCCCTGGCGGCGCTCGAAGATCTTCCGCGGTCCAAAATTTCGATCACCGCCGGTGAAATCACGATTACCGCGATGACCGACAGCCCGAAAGAACGCTTCGATCTCGAGCAACAGCTGCGCGACGATAAACCTGATTCTGTGGCCCTCTCACTCAATATCTTTGCGCCACGCCCCGTGATCACGCCCTTTACGCTGCGCGCCACATTGAACGACGGAAACCTGCGTTTTGATGCGTGCTCGGCAGATACCGAGGCGGCACAAGTCCGCATCCTTCAAGCCGCAGAACAAGCCGGGCTCACATCCCGCAAAGACTGCACAATCGGCCTGGGTGTTCCGTCGCCCAAATGGGCAGATGCATCGGTTATCGCATTGAACGCACTTACAAACCTGGGTGGTGGAACGGTCACCATCACAGATGCAGATATTTCTCTGGTTGCCGCAGAAGGCATCGATGCTGCCCTTTTTGACAAAACCGTTGCGCAAGCAGAAAAATCCCTGCCCGAAGTATTTGCTCTGCATGCTGTGTTGCCGGTGGTCCAGACTGATGGGGAAGTTGATTTGCCCGAATTCATCGCGACGCTCAGCCCCGAAGGGTTGATGCAAATGCGCGGGAAACTGGGTAGTGACCTCAGCTCGAACACGGTCGCAAGTTATGCCAAGGCTCGCTTTGGCAGCGATAACATCTACGATTCTATTCGTGTAACTGAAACGATGCCAAATGGTTGGCCCAACCGGGTCATGACTGGGCTCGATGCGCTCTCAACCCTACATCATGGGGCTGTCACCGTCACAGCAGATCAAATTCGGGTTTCGGGCAAATCTGGCCACCAAGATGTCGGCGCGAGAATTAGTCAGTTGCTCAGCAAACGTCTTGGAGAAACCCAGCAATTTTCTTTAGACGTCGCCTATGACGAACGGCTTGACCCGCTTGCAAATATTCCAACACCAGAGGACTGCGTTGCCCGCATTCAAGCCGCACAATCCGAGGTAAAAATCAGTTTTGAACCTGGTTCTGGCACTCTGGATGCTGCGGCAATGCCTATCATCGGTGCTATCGCAGAGATTTTGGACACTTGCGGTGAACTGCCTTTGGAAATTCAAGGCCATACCGATAGCCAGGGGCGCGAATCCATGAATTTGGCGCTAAGCCAGAATCGAGCGCAATCTGTTTTGGCGGCTCTGAGAGACCGTCGTATCCTGACCAGCGCCTTCACAGCCCAAGGATATGGCGAAGCAAATCCGATTGCCGACAATAAGACCGAAGCTGGGCGCGAGGCCAATCGGCGGATCGAATTTGTTTTGATTCAACCTGAAGCTGAAATCCTTGAAAATTCCGAGGTTTCAGACCAAGAAGGCCTTGAAAACAAGGCTGATAAGGTGAATGAAGACGCCGCAGATACCTCATCTGCAGCGCAGGAGTAAACAAGCATGTCCAGAATCGAATTCATTGTCGCGACCGCGATTATTCTGTTCATCGCCTTCTGCATGGGCTGGTTCGCCAATTGGCTGGTGCACCGCTTTACCCGCGTGGCGCAGGCCGATGTCGATCAATTGGAGCGTATGGGCCAAGAGCTGCACGAGGCCGAGGAAACCCGCGACCAAGCCATAACCTATTTGCAGCAACGCGAAGCCGAGCTTTCAAATCAGCTTAGCCAAACCGAGGCAGAACTTGCTGCGGCGATGGAAGGCCTGCGAGATGCGCGCTATGAGGCGGAAGAGCTGCGGACGCATGTGTCCCGCATGCAGCAGCAAACCTAAGCCGCTACCAGCGCTTGAGCGCCTCTTCGTCGATCTCTTTGGCTGCAACCCAATCCGCGCCATCTACGGTGAATTCCTGTTTCCAGAACGGCGCGCGTGATTTGAGATAATCCATTAGGTATTCAGCGGCCTCAAACGCGTGTACGCGGTGTTTGGACGCCGTCGCAACCATCATGATCATCTCTCCTGGCCGCATCTCGCCATATCGATGGATCACCAACACATCGCCAAGGTCCCAGCGCGTACAGGCCTCTTGCGCTATCGCAGTTAACGCCTTTTCTGTCATGCCCGGATAATGCTCGATCAGCATTTTTTCAAGCGTGCCCGCCGCGTTGTTGCGCACCACACCGGTAAAGGTCACAATGGCGCCCATATTGCTTTGGCTGGCGGCAAACCCAGTGGTTTCCGCGCCAAGGTCAAATGGGCTTTCCTGAACAACAATCCGCATTCTAGCCACCTGTCATGGGTGGAAAAAACGCAACCTCACGCACGCCTTCAAGCGACGCGTCAAATTCGGTTAGCTCCTGATCAACGGCGACGCGCAGAGCAGACAAATCGGAAAAGGCCAGTGCATAGCGCTCTTCCCGCGCCCGCAACTCGTCTACCAATTCAACGACGGTGCCGGCCTGCGTTTCAACGTGTTCCTTTGGCAGGCCGATCCGCTCACGCACCCAAGCAAAATATACAACGTCCATCAGTCTAATCCTTCAAGTGCGGTGCGGCTTTAACAAAATAGTCAAGACCGGTCACAAAGGTCAAAAGCGCAGCAATCCAAAGTAAAACCAGCCCCAGATTTCCGGACCAGATCATGCCCTTGAACATAAAGCGCAATCCCAACTCATCTGGAATGTCACCAGATAGTATTTGCCCAACCATTTCCGCGTCCATGCCCCAAGACCACATGCCCAGGTAATGTTCAAAAATACCCTGCGAAAAGAGCACCGCAATCGCGACCATTTGGGTCGCAGTCTTCCATTTCGCCAGTTTCGTAACTTTCAGCGTGCCCGCAGTGTCACCCAGAAACTCGCGCAATCCTGAAACAAAAACCTCGCGGAACAAGATCACCGTCGTTGGCAGCACCAACCACGGGGACATAGAGGAATAGCCAACAATCACCATCAAAGCGATCACCACCATCGCCTTGTCAGCAATCGGGTCCAGCATTGTGCCAAGCTTGGTAACCTGCCCCCAAGCACGGGCAAGATAGCCATCCAGAAAATCGGTTAGCGAGGCGATGATAAACAATGCCATCGCTATGCCATCCGCATAAGGGCGACTAAAATACAAAAACATAACTGCTATTAGGGGCGCAGCCATAAGGCGCAGGGCGGTCAAGATATTTGGGAATGTCCATGTCATGGCCCATTCCTAACCGGGATAGGCCCGGTGGAAAAGCAAAGTTTCTTAAAACCTGCAAGACTTGTGCCATGCCAGAAATATCCGTAACTCCGGCAGACGTATTTGCCGAGTGGGACACGCAGTGAACTTCAATAGATGGATGGGTATCAGCAGCGTGATTATCGCGGCCATGCTTTGGGGAACAACGGGCACTGTCCAGGCTTTACTTCCCGAAAGCCGTGAACCACTTGCGGTTGGTGCTATGCGGCTTTTGGTTGGCGCAATCGCTTTACTTGCCATGGCATTGGCCCACCAGCCAAGCCGACGAGCCTTAGTGCGACTTCCTTGGGTCTCTGTGTTTTTTGCCGGGTCGAGCATCGCTTGCTACAATTTGCTTTTTTTCTGGGCGGTCTCAGAGGCTGGCGTCGGAATCGGCACAGCAGTCACCATTGGCAGCGCCCCGTTTTGGGCAACGGCCTACGAAGCTCTGAGTCGTACGGCCCTTCCGACCCGAAAGCGGCTTGGAGGCCAGATCATTTCGATTATTGGTGTGGCATTTTTAGGACTTGCGGCAGCGGACGACGGCAAAGGCAGCTTGGGTTTGGTTTTGGCCCTTGGGGCAGGTGCAAGCTATGCATCTTATTCATTGATAACCAGTAAAATAGGCCACAAAGCCCCATCAACCGCAATTGCTGCGGGCACCTTCAGTTGCGCTGCGCTCTTGACCTTGCCCGTACTGGCCGTTGTGCCCATCGCCTGGGTGATAGCGCCTGGCGTTTGGCTTGCGATAGGGTTTCTTGGAATTGTCGCAACCGGCCTTGCGTATGCCTTTTACACTTGGGGCCTGACGCGAGTCGCTGCCTCAAGTGCTGTGACGCTGGCCTTGGCTGAACCTGTCACCGCTTGGCTGCTCGCAACGGTGATCATCAAAGACCCCGTGACACTGACCAGCGCAACCGGGGTGGGCCTGATACTTGTGGGCCTGATCATCGTTGCACGCCACCCAAGTCGAAAACTTAGAGCCGAACTCAACAAAGATCTGTAAAAATGGGCCCGGGCATGGGTGTGCCCGGACCAGCTACGAAGTCAGTCATCCCCGAATTTCGGTTACAAATCTCGATGCTCAGCCAGCCTGGGGTGAAACAAAGTGTCAGGATGCGTTTGATCCATTGTTTCGGTTGGCCTCTACATCTCAAATGCAATGCTTCGTTAGTGTGATGTACCATTCGCACGTTTGTGGCACCCCGGCCCAACTAGGCGTATGACAACCAAATGCGGATAGGCCCCTATCCCATTGGATAGGGTTTTTCGACCTCTAGCCGCCTTCTTGGAAAAAATCGTAGATGGTTTGCGCCAAAGCATCAGACACGCCGTCAACGGCCTTTAGGTCTGCAAGGTTGGCGCGACTGACTGCTTTGGCGCTGCCAAAATGCGCCAGCAAAGCCCGCTTACGTCTGGCCCCTACCCCTGGCACATCATCGAGCGGCGTAGCTCCAACTGCTTTCGCCCGCTTAGCGCGGTGGGTGCCGATCGCAAAGCGGTGTGCTTCGTCACGCAATCGTTGAATAAAATACAACACCGGATCATTGCGCTGTAAGGCAAATACACGTTGCCCAACGCGGTGGAATTCTTCTTTTCCGTGGTCTCGGTCGACACCTTTAGCAACGCCAACCATGGGAATATCGGTAACACCCCAGGCGCGCATTATCTCGGCCACAGCCGAAACCTGCCCAGCCCCCCCGTCGATCAGCAACAGATCAGGCCACTGACCATTTTCCCGTTTGGGATCTTCTTTTATCAAACGTTTGAAGCGCCGATTTAGCACCTCTTTCATCATGCCAAAGTCATCGCCGGGCGTCAGATCGTCGCCTTTAATGTTAAACTTCCGATAGGCATTTTTCATAAACCCGTCAGGCCCAGAGACGATCATGCCACCGACGGCATTGGTGCCTTGAATATGCGAGTTATCATAGACCTCGATACGTTGTGGTGGAGTGTCCATACCAAACGCTTCGGCAATGCCTTTCAACAATTTAGCCTGCGTCGCACTTTCACTCATTTTGCGCGCCAAAGATTCACGGGCATTTCGTGCAGCACCCGATACAAGCTCTGCTTTTTCACCGCGTTTTGGTACAATGATTTCGACTTTACGCCCGGCCTTTTCGGCCAGTGCAGCGGCCATCAACTCATCATTTTCAATTGGATGCGACAGGATCAACTGCCGAGGAGGCTCTTTGCCGTCGTAAAATTGGCCAATAAAGGCCTCGAGAACCTCCGCGGTTTCGATCTCGTTGCCAACCCGAGGATAATAGTCGCGGTTGCCCCAGTTCTGATTGGCTCGAATAAAGAACACCTGCACGCAGGCCTGCCCCTTATCCAAATGCAACGCGATCACATCTGCCTCAGAAACCCCCCGCGGGTTGATCCCCTGTGCTGTCTGAAGCTGGGTCAACGCCCGAATACGGTCCCGCAACACGGCCGCCTTTTCAAACTGCATGTTCTCGCTCGCGGACTGCATTTCTGTGGCCAGTTTCTCTTGGATGTCCGTCGACTTACCGGTCAGATAGCGCTCTGCATCCGCTACAGCCGCCGCGTAATCCGCTTCGCTGATCTTACCAACACATGGGGCCGTACATCGCTTGATTTGATATTGCAGGCAGGGGCGTGTGCGGCTTTCAAACATCGCATTTGAACAATCACGCAGCAAGAATACGCGCTGCAATTGCTGCAGGGTCCGATTGACCGCCCCTGCGCTTGCAAAGGGGCCATAATAATTGCCTTTTTCCTTTTTTGCGCCACGATGTTTTTTGATCTGGGCAAAGGCATGTTCTTGGCTCACGAGGATATTTGGAAAACTCTTGTCATCGCGCAACAGAACATTGTATTTCGGCTTTAGCTGCTTGATCAGGTTTTGTTCAAGCAACAGCGCTTCTGTTTCGGTTTTTGTTGTCAGAAACATCATGGCGCTTGTTTCGCTGATCATACGGGCAATACGCCCTGTGTGACCGCTGGGCCGAGCATAGTTTGAAACGCGGGCCCGCAGGTTGCGCGCTTTGCCCACATATAGCACCCGGGCCTGCGCATCGAGCATACGGTATACGCCCGGCGAGCCATCCAACGTCTTTAAATACCCTTGAATACAGGCGTGACCCGTGACGCTGGGCTCAGATGTGGTCTCATTTTCAGTCATGCTCGAACGAACTCTGATTCTTAAGGGTCAGCTGCAACCTATACGCCCTCTATACAAGAGAAAACATGTCCACGACTTCTGTGGATAACTCTGCTGATAACTTTCCGTGATCGCAAGAATTCCCTTATTTTTAACCGGTTTCTAGGCTGTGCTTAAAAAATAGGCATATTTATAAACCATTGTTTTGAAACGATATTTTTTTGACTACCGGGCAAAACACTGAAAACATTAGAGATTTTGTAACGCTTTTGTAATAATAGCGTCATCAGTGCACAACTTGTCTTAGATCAGGCAGTTTTGTTTACTTTTCTCACAGGCCATGCTTGATACGCCGAAGAACCTGACAGCCAATCTGGCAACGCCAAACTGGCTACTAAGCCACCAAATCCGCCCCAAAACACGTCTCAATCACAGCAGAACGACAACGATATAAACGCCATATAGCGCGGTCAAAAGCACGCCCCAACGACGGGTAATATCGGCTCTGAACCAGACAAAAGGCAATATCAGCAGGCTTGCGCCAGCCATAACCCACAGATCAAAACGCAAAAACGATGGATCTACAGGAATGGGCCCAACAAGGCTGGCGATGCCGGTGATCGCCAAAAGGTTAAACATATTGGACCCGATGACGTTGCCCAGCGCCACATCCGCTTGACGGCGCAGAGCGGCCATCACTGTGGTTGCCAATTCTGGCAGGCTTGTGCCCAATGCAATCAAGGTCAGACCAATAACGGTTTCGCGTACATGGAACTGGCGAGCAATGTCTACGGCACTGTCCACCAGCAAATCTGCTCCCAACGGCAAACCGATTAGCCCCAACACCAAAAACATGCCGATCTTCCACCAGGGCATATCAGGGTCAGCCCCTTCAAGATCATCCGGTTCGTCAACCGCGCCTGCGGCTGCAGCAGCTTTGCAACCACGTCGATGGTTGCGCGCCATTAGAAACGCATCTCCCAGAACAAAGGCCAGCGCTGTCAGCAAAATCAATCCACTGATCCAGTTGAAAACGCCACAAAACGCCAATGCAATAAACAGGGCAGTTGCCCCCAGCATAAACACATAGTTCTTACGGGTGTCACACACGCTGGTGTGCAGACGCGACATGATCGCAGGCAAGCCAAGTACCAACAATATATTTGCGGTATTAGAGCCAACCACGTTGCCTAACGCCAGACCAGGCGCATTGTCTTCGATCGCGCTGATCGCAATTAACAATTCCGGCGCGGATGTCCCGAAGGCCACAATCGTCAGGCTGACGATCAAAGCAGGAATGCCGACACGCAGACTTAGGTTCACGGCGCCGCGCACCAAAGCGTCCCCAGCCAGAAGCAGAATGATCAAACCCAAGCCGGCTGTTAGCCATACGAGCATTGTGCTTAGCCCTTTTTGTTGCGGCAGGCACAGGGCCCTTTGCCGATCTTAAACCGCCCACAAGAAGGACATTTACGCGCGTCCAATTGCTTTTTGCCCGGGTAAGTTATCTTACCGAACATGGCCAGCACCGCGATGCCTACCAGAAACAAAAGGACAATCTTCGTAATCACATCAAAGCCCGAACCGCGCATATTCTGCGCGTTCCTCTATCCCGGAAAGGGCATCCTGTGCAAGCTGCGCGCCAAACCTTTGCAAAATCGAGCGCTTGGCGCCGTAGATGCGGAACCGCACATCCTCGCCGAAACGTTCCTTAAGCACTGGCACAATATGGCCAACCCCATCAGCCAGGCCTTGCGCGACCGCCTTACTACCAATCCAAATCTCTCCAGTGAACAAATCCGGGTCTTCTGACAATTTACCCGCCCGGCGCTGCTTCACATGATCGATAAAATTTTCATGGATTTGGCCAAGGATGCCCGTCAAACGGGCCACATCTTCTTCTTTTTCCGGACGGAAAGGATCCATCATCGATTTGGACTTTCCTGCGGTGTGCACCCGCCGTTCGATCCCGTGTTTTCCAAGAAACTCATGGGCGCCAAAGCCGGCAGAAATCACGCCGATTGACCCAACAACAGAGGATTCATCGACAAATATATCGTCAGCAGCCGCCGCCAGCCAATAGCCTCCAGAGGCGGCCACATCTTCAACAAATGCAACAACCGGTATATCTTTTTCTTCAGCCAAACGTCGAATGCGCGCGCCAATCAAAGAGCTTTGCACGGGCGAACCGCCCGGCGAGTTGATGATCAGCGCCACCGCGGCGGGTTTGCCTTTTTTGAAAGCTTTTTCAATCAAGGGAGCTAGAGTCTGATCGTTTAGCTGGCCACGACCGCCTGCAGCAATCACACCAGACAAGCGCAAAACCGATACGGACGGCGCTTTCTTTGTAAAGGGGATCCAACGTTTCATAACAGGCATATAACCTGCCCAGCACCGCAAACAAGAAGCTCTGGCTCACATTTTCTTCAACGATGCAATTGCGCCATGTTGACTGGGTCGCAGGGGGCTGTCGCCCCCGCGCCGCAAAATAAATTTTGCGCCCCCCCACAGGTATTTTGGTCAAGAACAATAATAGGGCAATTGTCCTTTAAAGACCGCAGAGCTTCTTAGCTGCGGATGCGCCAGCCAGTCTTGAAGATCCACCAAACCCCAGCCAAGCAAAGCCCTGTGAACCCGGCAATGGCCAGCAAGCTCAACCCGATCGGAACATCCACCAGCCCAAAGAAAGCCCAACGGAAGCCCGAAATCAGATAGACCACCGGATTGAACAATGTGACCGTTTGCCAAAATGGAGGCAACATAGAGATCGAATAAAACGAGCCGCCCAAAAAGACCAAGGGGGTCACGATCAACAATGGCACGAGCTGAAGTTGTTCAAAATTCTTGGCCCAGATCCCAATGATAAACCCAAAGAGCGAAAAGCTAATGCAAGTGAGCATCATAAAGGCCAGCATGGCGATTGGATGTTGAATGCTAAGATCCACAAACAAACCTGCGGTGGCAAGTATGACCACGCCGATAAACAAAGCCTTTGTGGCTGCGGCTCCCGCATAGCCCACAACAATTTCAAGGAAATTCACCGGGGCGGAGAGCAATTCATAAAACGTACCAATGAATTTTGGAAAATAGATCCCAAACGAGGCATTCGAAATCGCCTGAGTGATGATTGAAAGCATGATCAATCCGGGCACAATGAACGCGCCATAACTGACCCCATCAACTTCCTGAATGCGGCTGCCGATGGCGGCACCAAACACCACAAAATACAGCGACGTCGAAATCACCGGTGAAATAAAGCTTTGCGCCAGGGTGCGGAAAAACCGCGCCATTTCGAAAACATAGATGGCTTTGATTGCGGTCCAGTTCATGACTGCCCCTCCTTCACCAATCCAACAAAGATGTCTTCAAGGCTGCTCTGTTCTGTCTGTAAATCCCGCAGCACCAGCCCTGCCCCAGCCATATCAGCCAACAGCGCGGTGATGCCGGTGCGCTCGGCGCGCGTGTCATAGGTATAGACAACCGATGTACCGTCTTCTGCCAATGCAAGATCATGATTGTTCAGCGCCTTTGGCAGCTCTTCTACAGCCTCTTGCAACTCTACGCGCAATTGCTTTTGACCCAGCCGCTCCATCAGGGCGGCTTTTTCTTCGATTAACAACAGCTCGCCCTTGTTGATCACACCAACCCTGTCCGCGATGGCTTCGGCTTCTTCGATGTAATGCGTGGTCAAAATGATGGTCACCCCATCCTGTTTGAGCCCCGCCACGATTTCCCACATATCTTTGCGCAGTTCCACATCAACGCCCGCAGTGGGCTCGTCCAGAAACAACACACGGGGTTCATGGCTTAGCGCTTTGGCGATCAAAACTCGTCGTTTCATGCCACCGGACAATTCCATGATGCGGCTTTTGCGTTTATCCCACAAAGAAAGTTGGCGCAGGATTTTTTCGATTAACCCATCATCACGCTTTTTGCCAAACAGCCCGCGTGAAAACCGCACTGTGTTCATAACGGTCTCGAAAGGCTCTAGATTTACCTCTTGAGGCACCAGGCCAATCAAATTGCGGGCCGCACGAAATTCGTTCGTCACACAATGGCCACCAACGTGGATCGAGCCGCTCGTCGCTGTTGAAATGCCACAAACCGTTGAGATCAATGTCGTTTTTCCCGCGCCATTTGGTCCAAGCAAAGCAAGGATCTCACCTTGCTTGATGGCCAGAGTGACGCCTTTTAGAGCCTCAAACCCACCTTCATAGACCTTTTTCAGGTCCTGTATGTCGACAATAGAATTCATAGAAATCCCCTTTGTCGCTGTTGTACTTGAGCTTTTGCGTCAAACCAATGCGCGGAAATGCATAATCTACATGCGCAAATCTGCACGAAAGAGACAGGAGCGGTGCACGGATCACAAAAATCGGGAATTCGTGCGAAATTGCGTCGCTTTCCGCTTGACGCTTTTGATGGGCTAAACTAAACCCCGGCGCACCGTGGCGCGGTAGCTCAGTTGGTTAGAGCGATCGACTCATAATCGATAGGTCGGGAGTTCAAGTCTCCCCCACGCCACCATTTTCTTCCCCTAGATAGCCAAGCTACAGGCCAGCCGCCACCGTGCAGAGCCTTTGCCCATTGTTGTGAGCAAAGCCCGCTTTCGGCTGAATAGGCGGTTGTGAATGCGAAAAACTGAGAAGGTCATGTGTTACAATGACCTTCTCGCGACGGAGTCGGGCTTCCCTGGCAACTGTAAAAAAGAACTCGATACGCTACAAAAGTGACCTCGAGGTGATAGAATCACCCTGAAAGTTCACCGCTTTACCAACCAACAGCGTCAAACTGTTTTTACGACGGAAGTATTTGTAAAGTTATACAAATTTCGCGAAACACATCAAAACTCGCGCGACCAACGTTGTGTGTTTCTCGTGAAGGACGCGCAAATTTAGAAACTTCTCTCCTTTTGGTTGCTTGACCCGACGTCAAGCAGAGACCTAAAAGATCTGAGTTTATGGATACGCGAACCTCGAGCAGAATCATGGCAAATGGGCCCCAGACGACAACATGAAATTTAGACCAAAGATCTGGCTGGCAAAAATGAACAAGCGGCTTGGCCGTGTTCTGGGTTCAGACCTTCTCAAAATAACATCCAGAGACATCGCTTTGACCAAAGCATTGCGGCGTGAGGCCTTTTTGGCCCTACGCCAGATCAACATTCTCATTGTCGTGATGTTCCCGTCCTTGCTACTCGCCATTATGGAACCTCTAGCGCTTGCCAGCATTCCGTTTATTGTGCGTTTTTTGGGGACTTTGGCATATACCGCAGCCATGATCGTATTCAGCAACAATGTCTCGACTTTTATTTGCGCCAAATTGGCCCCTTTTGGCGTGGCTTTACTGTTTGATGCAATGATTGGCCTGTTCTTGGGCAATGTTATCTTTTCAGCAATTATTCTGCAGGTCATCCCAGATGTATATGTTGCGGAATTTGGCGCGCTTCGGACCTATCTGACAGCAGTATCGGCATTAACGATTCTCTCTTGGGCTGCTGCTTATGTGTATCTTTCCACAGTAGAAGAGAAATTCTTGGCCGTGATAAACGCCGCGGGTTACGATCTTAGCGTCATTCCTAAATTCCGAGCCGAACAATACGATCAATTGCAGCCGCTTTTACCCCATGCCATTCGCGGAGACATTCGGATCATAGAAGCGCAGGATAAATACATTCAGATTTCAACCAAATTGGGGGCGCATACTTTGCCGCTCGCCTTGACCTCGGCCATTGAACGCATGGACCCTAGCAAGGGCATGCGGGTGCATCGTTCGCTTTGGCTGAGTTGGACCGAGATGGACCGACTGGTTTATGAAAACGGCAACCCGCGCGTGATTGCCACCGATGGCGCGATTTGGCCAGTCAGCCGTGCGCATGCCCCGCAGTTGAAACGGGCGTTGGTCGACCGAGCCGCTGCAAATACGGAAACGTCAACCTGAAGCCCGAACCGTATCAATCATCAACTGCACATTTTCTGGATCTGCATCAGGTGTAATACCATGCCCCAGATTGAAGATATGCGGCCCAGCCGATAACGCTTTGACGATGCGCTGGGTTTCAGTCACCAAGGCGTCACCACCGGTTACCATATGGGACGAGGCCAGATTGCCTTGAACGCAGCTGTCAGCTTGGATATTGGCGGCGGCCCATTCGGCGGTGACGCTGTCATCAAAGGCAACACAATCCGCACCGGTTGCCTCTGCGAAACCAATGTATCTTTCGCCGGCACCCCTTGGGAAAGCAATGATCGGTGTCTCTGGATAGCGCGACTTTAGCGCGGCAATAATGCGTTTGGTGGGTTCCAAGGCATATCGGTCAAAATCTGCGCCTTTCAACGAACCGGCCCAGCTGTCAAACAGCTTGATGACTTCGGCGCCTGCTTCAATCTGCTGCGAAAGATATTCAATTGTGCCGTCTACAAGCAGATCAATAACCTGCTGAAAAAGCGCCGGGTTTTCGTCTTTTAGTTCGTGGGCTGGCCCCTGATCAGGGGTGCCACGGCCAGCAATCATATAGGTGGCCACCGTCCAGGGGGCACCCGCAAATCCGATCAACGTGGTTTCTTGTGGCAGCTCGCGCCGCAGAATTTTTACGGTTTCATAAATCGGTGCGAGTTTTTCATGTACGGCGTCAGCTGGTTTGAGCCTGTCAAAATCCGCCTGAGCGTTGATGGTCGACAGACGTGGACCTTCGCCAGTGACAAACCATAGATCCGCGCCAAGCGCCTGAGGCAGCAGCAAAATATCAGCAAAAAGGATAGAGGCATCAAAGCCGTAGCGCCGGATCGGCTGCAACGTCACTTCGGCGGCCAATTCCGAGTTATAACAAAGCTTTAGAAAGTCACCGGCCTGCGCCCGAGTGGCGCGGTACTCTGGCAGATAGCGGCCCGCTTGGCGCATCATCCAGATCGGAGGGGTTGGCAGCGTCTCGCCTGCGAGCGCCCGAAGGATGGTTTTTTGCTGTGCCATGGTCCACCTCATTAAATAAGTCTTCAGCTAGGTCTAGCGCCAGCGGCAAGATGTCAAGGCCAACAGCGTTCTAATGCGCTTGTCAGGACAATCTGGCGCGATTAGACCCCTTGTATGACACGTAATTTGCCCTCCCCCGACTCGCCGCTGAAAATTGGCACCCGTGGTTCTCCTTTGGCTTTGGCCCAGGCTTATGAAACCCGTGATCGTCTTATGGCGGCTTTTGGGTTGCCCGAAGCGGCGTTTCTGATCGAAGTGATCCACACGACGGGGGATGACCGGCAGATGATCAATGCGGATCGCCCGCTCAAGGAAATCGGCAACAAAGGCCTGTTCACCAAAGAGATCGAAGAGGCGATGCTGCGCGGCGATATCGACATTGCAGTGCATTCCACCAAAGACATGCCGACCGAGCAGCCCGAGGGTTTGGTTCTAGAGACTTTCCTGCCCCGCGAAGATGTGCGGGATGCGTTTATCTCAGCCAAATACAACAGCCTGTCTGACTTGCCACAAGGGGCCACTGTGGGCACATCATCGCTGCGCCGCAAGGCCCAATTGATGACAAAACGCCCGGATCTGCAGGTGGTTGAATTTCGAGGTAACGTACAGACACGCTTGAAAAAACTTGAAGATGGCGTCGCGGATTGCTCGTTTTTGGCCATGGCTGGCCTGACCCGTTTGGGCATGGCAGACAAGGCGGCTTCGGCGATTGAACCTGACGATATGTTGCCTGCTGTGGCACAGGGCACCATTGGCATTGAGTGCCGGTCTGACGATGAGATGGCTCGGCAAATGCTAGCTGCGATTCATCACGCGGAATCAGGCACAAGAGTGGTGTGTGAACGGGCCTTTTTGCGGGCTTTGGATGGGTCTTGTGAAACACCGATTGCAGCCCTGTCAGAAATCAAAGGCACGCAGGTTCATTTACGCGGCGAAATCCTGAAAACCGATGGCTCGCAGCGCTTGCAGACCGAAGGTATTGCCCCCTTGGATCAGGCTGAAAAACTGGGGCGAGAACTGGGGGAAGCCTTGCTGGCTGAGGCAGGTGACGGCTTTTTTGACCACCGCTAGAGGTTTCGCGGCGAAACGGTTGCCGCGTGATCGAACGGGCGTTTAATTTTAGGTTATTTGTACAATTTGTACGTTTCAGCGCCTGAATTGTACGATTCGATAGCAGCCTTTTCCGGTTGAACGCGGCAACTAATGACGCGCCGCGTGGCGCTGTCTCAGGCGGGTTTTGCCGGCGTTTCGGGTCCGGTTATCTGCTGCGCAATTTCTGCAAGCGTCTGAAGAAACCATTGCCCCATCGCATGGCCAAAGTGTCGTTTGTGCCAAATAGCGTCCAGGCGCATGTGGTCTTTGGGGGCCACTATCGGACACGGCAGTTTGATCAGATCTGGATGTAGCGCCAATTTGTCGGCTACGGGTTCGGGTGCAGTCATGACTGTGTCCGTTTGCAGCAATACTTCGCTGGCGGCCAAAAACCCTGTAACCGTCAAACACACCTGACGCGCAAGCCCCATTTTAGCCAGTTCAGTATCTACAAAGCCGCGCATATCACCCTTGGGACTCAGCAGTAGGTGACGTGCCTGGGCAAAGTTTTTGACAGACATGGTTTGCGTTGCCAAGGAATGTGACCTGCGCATGACGCAGGCATAGTTGGCGACCATCAGTGTTTGCTTTCCAAATCGGTCGGGCGGGTGGCCAAACGAAGCAATGGCGATATCAACCTCGCCGTTGTCCAGATAGTCAATAGATCGGCCAAACGACGGGATCAGGCGCAGGCGAATGCCCGGCGCGTTTTTGTCCAGAAATGCCATAAGGCGGGGCAGCATCAGCGTTTCAAAGAAATCCACCATGGCGATCGAGATCACATCCTGTGCGGTCCGCGGATCAAAGGGCGCATCATCCAGCACCGTGCTGAGTTCGGTCAGGATTGCATGGATCGGGCCTGCAATGTCACGGGCCCGCCGGGTGGGCAGCAGTGCTTTGGGCCCGCGCACAAAAAGTTCGTCACCAATGACGTGCCGAAAGCGGGAAAGCGCATTGGACACCGCTGGTTGTGACAATCCGATTTTGTGACCAGCTTGAGTGATGTTGCGTTCTGCATAGATGGCATCAAAGACCACCAGTAAATTCAGATCTAGGCGGCGGAGGTTCATAAACATTCACCATGTGAATAATGAGCATACTAAATATCAATTTTACACATAGCATTTCCAGCTGCAATACGTGCCGCAGAAAAGGAGAGCTGTAATGCAGGATTTCACAAATTTCGTGGTGGCCATAACAGGTGGCAATTCGGGTATCGGTCTGGAAACGGCCATTGCATTCAAAGCCAAAGGGGCCAAGGTGGCGATCTTTGGCCGTGATCAAGCAACCCTTGATCACGCGGCGCAAGCCCATGGGTTTGTCACCCACAAGGGTGACGTGATCAATCGCGCGCAGCTTGAAGCGTTTTTTTTACAGGTCAAAACAGAGTTGGGCGCAGTTGATGCGGTTTTTGCCAACGCCGGGATCGCAGAGTTTTTGCCCTTTGAGGCTGCCCCGTCTGATCATTATGACCGGGTGTTTGATGTGAACGTCAAAGGGGTCATTAACACGGTGCAGGCAGCCCTGCCCGTTTTGAACACGCCTGCCTCAATTGTGCTGACCACCTCTGTTGCCAATCGGATGGGTGAACCCAATACATCGGTTTATTCCGCCAGCAAAGCAGCGGTGCGGTCCTTGGCCAAAACCTTGTCCACCGAATTGCTGCCTCGGGGTGTGCGAGTGAATTGCATCAGCCCTGGCCCAACCGACACACCGATTTTTTCCAAGATGGGACTAGAGGGGGCTGCGCTGGATGGCACGAAGGATTTCATTGCGACGCGTATTCCGGCAGGCCGCATGGGGCAGTCCGCAGATGTTGCGCAGGCGGTGTTGTATCTGGCGTCTAAAGAAGCGGGATTTGTGGCGGGCACAGAGATTGTTGTGGATGGCGGGTTTTCAAATAGCGCTGTGCTGCCAAGCTAGCGATCTGCACACTAGCCATCGCGCTCTTGGTCAAGATAGGCGCGGATGTTTTCCAGCATGGGCAGGATTTCTGAAACGCTTTCGCTGGGAATGACCTGTTCAAATTTGGCCACGTCAGGACCCAGCCCTGCAATTGCAGCGTCGCGGAACTGGCGGCCTGCCTCGGTGAGCATCACACATTTGGAACGGCTGTCGGTCGGATTGGGTTCAAAAGACACCAAGCCGGCCTTGCGCAGACCCGCCAATGTGTGGGTCATCGAGGTTTTGGGCACCTGAAGGGCGCGGGCGATGGCCAACGGCGTGCGCCCATCACCCAGCCGCACCAAATGGTTGAGCACCGAGAAATGCGAGACCAGAAACCCATCTGGCAGACGTCTTTCAAACAATCTGCCAGACAATTGCGCAATGATCATGATCTCGTTGATCAAGCGAAAGATCGTGGTGGTGTTTTCGTCAGGTTTGGACAATTTTCTCTTCCAGGGGCCAGCGGGGGCTGGGGGATACGGTGGGGCCATAGCCAATACGGGCAAACATCTGAACTGTTCCGCCCTCCGGCGCAAGCTGGTCATGGATCTTGGCATAGAGTTTGGCCATTTCCGGATACTCTTGCAACGGCTGACTGAGGGGCTGAATTCCCAAACCTAGGCTGGTGGCGGCCAGATTGACTCGGACCCAGTCAGCCCCGGCTTTGATTTGATCGCGCCGGGTGTTGTCTGATGTGACCAACCAGAGGTGCCCCATGGCAGTGTCGGTATTGGCATAGACCGCATCCATCCCGGCCTGATAGGCGGCAGAGCTGGTATCAAGCGCGCTGTCACGGTCAAACAGGCCGGTCAGGCGCAGGGTTTCAAACAGCGGGCCGGTGAAATCGATGCCGTCGGGGTTGGCGTCCACTTCTCGATGGCCGATTCGGAACAGATCGACGCTTTCTTGATAGGTTTGCGGGGTTTCGATCTCGATGCGCAGGGCCTCGTGTGAAAGTTGGCGCAGATCGGCAATATCCTGCGGCAGGATGCTGCCGCCAAAGGTGGTGCCAGCGGTGACGGCCGCGCCAAGGCTTGCGAGCGATTGAGCCGGGACGCTGCGGCTGGTGTCAAAGGGTTCTTTCAGCGAGCGGCGATGCAGAACATGGGCAAACAGGGGGTCAGCTATCTTGTCGGCGTCCGGGGTGAAACGCGCATGGGCCACAGGGCGTTGGTCAAGCTGCGTCGCATCTTCGCCTTCGGGGAATATGGTAAGTTCCACGCGGTAGCCATCTTCGGCTGCGGCCATGCGCATGACTTCGAGAAAACATCCCAACCCAATGGTGATTTGCCGGTTGAACGGGTCGGTGTGCGGCAAAAGCCTGTCGGTGTCCACATAGACCGTCACCATGTTTTCAACTGACAGATCAACCTTCCATGGCTGACGATTGTGGGGGTTTGGTGCCAGAAGGGCAAAAGACAGGGCCTTGCGGCGCGGCTCTGAATAGGTGCCCGCTGCGGCCCATGGCAAGGCAGCGGTCTGCGGCAGACGGGTGACAGAATATCCGGTGCTGGCTGCGGCTGCGACAACAACGCCGCCTCCGATTAGGGCAATGGCTTTACGGCGTGACAGGGTCATGGGGTTCTCCATATAGTACGATATCGCATTACTTAGTGCGATATCGTACTAAAAGCAAGCCCCGCAAGGAATCGACGTAAATTCCTAAGCGGTGGCCCTGTTTGGGCGCGTCCGCTTGTCCCTGTGCGGTGGTCTTTTTTGGCAGGCTTACGGGCTTGGTGGGATCAGAGTTTGAAGGGCAGGCTTTGTGGGGGCGAGGTTGCAATTTTTGACGAGCACTGGTTCTCCCCGTCCAATTATTTTTTTGACCGACGTTCAGCCATCATGGCTTCCCAGTCACGAATTGCCGTTTCGCGACGCACTGGGTACTTCTGCCCCTCGATATGAAGCGATTGCACATTGTCTGTCCTAAAGTGACGGAAATCCTCGCGGGTTTCACACCACGAGACGATGAGCCGCGCGTGATCGAAATAAGCGATGAACAACGGCCAGATGATCCGGCGAGACTCTGCGCCCTTGGTATCCAAGTAGTGAAGCGACAATTTCAAGCGATCGCGGATGGCCTGCCGTAATATAGCGCCGTCAAAGGATTCCTCGGGGGATGGCCGGGAGGAAACGGTTCTAAAGCTGTTGTCCAATATGATCGGTCGCAGCTCTTCGGGCACCGCTTCAGACAGTTTTGCAATCAAATCCCGCGCGCCCCGTGCAAGCGACGGATCCCCATGCCTTGCCACCCAAGACGCCCCTAGCGCGGCCGCGTCCAACTCGTCTGGTGTCAGCATTAACGGCGGCATGTCATAGCCATCATCAAGAACGTAGCCTGTGCCCGCTTCGCCTGTAATCGGAACGCGCTGTGCGACCAATTCTGCCATATCGCGATAAAGCGTGCGCAGCGAAACTTCGAGTTCGTCAGCCAGCATACGGCCAGTGACAGGGGCCTTTGCCCCACGAAGGACCTGAATGATCTGAAAAAGGCGTTCGGTTTTGCGCATTTCTTGACCCTATCGACACACTGCTGACACCATGCTGTCAGCAGTGCCCACTTATGTAAGAAAAATCAAACAAGGAATCGGTGCTTGTGCCGAATTATGAAGGATAGAAATGTGCTAAACTGCTCTCGCTCAATCGAACTTGATGCCACACCCGAGGAAGTTTGGGCCGTCATTGGCCGCTACATGCAGGCAGAGCAGTACTGCCCTTTGGTGGTGTCAGTAGAGGCTTTGACCACTGGCGAAGATGGTGTCGGATCCAAGCGGCGTAATTTCTTTGAAAATGGGACATCCATCACGGAGAAAGTGATTGAATGGACACCTAACCGTGGCCAGTTGATCGAATGTTCGGAATTCGGGTCTATTCCGTTTCGACGTTTGATTGCGCAGATCGACATCGTTCCCAGTCACGGCAAACGGACGACTTTGAAGTGGGCTTTGGATTTTCAGGTGAAATTTGGACCGCTTGGGTGGTTGTTGGGCCAGCTGGTGATGAAAAGGGCCTTTGGTAAAATTGTTATGGGGAACCTAGATGCCATAGCGGAGCGCATTGCCGAGAACCGAACACGCACCGATGACCCGGTTGGCTTGGATGCGGCGGTATAAGCCCAAGCTTGCTGATCTGCCCTAAATGGAAGGCAGGCCACGAAAGCCGCTCAACCAAAATTGCCCCCTATCCTAGACCCACTTCGCCATGGGGGGCAGGCTCATCAAAACCGCATTGGCGTCGTGGCCGGTTTCCAGGCCAAATTTGGTGCCGCGATCATAGACCAGATTATATTCAGCATAGAGGCCACGGTGCACCAGTTGGGCGTCTTTTTCCACGCTGCCAAAATCATCGGTTCGGCGTTTTTCCACCAGGGGGACAAAGGCGGGCAAAAAAGCCTGTCCGATGTCCTGGATAAAGGCAAAGTCAGATGCCCAGTCGCCGGAATTGTGATCATCCAGAAAGATGCCGCCAACCCCGCGGGCGCGGTTGCGGTGCGGAATATAGAAATAGTCGTCGGCCCATGCTTTGAGACGCGGGTAATGCGCGGTGCCGTGGCGGTCGCAATGGGTTTTCTGTACATCATGGAAATGCGCGGTGTCTGCGTCATATTCCAGACAGGGGTTCAAATCCGAGCCACCGCCGAACCACCAGGCATGCGGGGTCCAGAACATGCGGGTGTTCATATGTACGGCCGGGCAATGGGGGTTTTGCATATGCGCCACTAAAGAAATGCCCGAGGCCCAGAACCGTGGATCTTCTTTCATGCCGGGCAGGCCTTTGCGCGCAGCCATGGCGTTTTGCGCGCGCTCTCCGAGCGTGCCATAGACTGTCGAGATATTGACGCCGACTTTTTCAAACACGCGCCCGCCGCGCATCACCGACATTAGGCCACCACCTGCATCAGAGCCATCCTCTGAGGTGCGGCTGGTTTCGGTGACTTCAAAGCGCCCCGCCGGCTGATCGGAAAACGGCCCTTTGGCATGGGTGTCTTCGAGGGTTTCAAAGGCTGCGACGATCTGGTTGCGCAACTCGCGAAACCAAGCGCTGGCCTGGGCTTTTTCAGACGCCATTTGACTGGTCATTAGGTCACCTAACTTTGGAGCGTTGGATATGAGAGGGTGGGCTAGTGGGCTGGCGAGGTCACCGGGTCGATCAAGGTGCGGCCCCCATCGACGGTCACCACCTGCCCGGTCATAAAGCCCGAAGCATCAGACGACAGATAGCGCACGGTGTCGGCCAATTCACGCGGCGGGGCGATGCGGCCCAGTGGCGTGTGGCTTTCGATGTCTTCGCGATAGCTGGGAAATTCTTTGAGGGTGTTTTTCAGACTGGCGCTCATGACCGAGCCAAAGGCCACGGCATTGACGCGAATGCGGTGCGGGGCCAAGGCGGTGGCCAGACCGCGTGTCATCTGATCAAGCGCGGCGGTTGCCATCGAATAGCCCATCAATTCAGGGTTTGTGCGACAGGCTGAAATCGAGGACATGTTGACGATGGCCCCGGCAGAGCCTTCGTCGCCATCTTCGTCGGCTTGTTTGATCATGCGCTTTGCCACCGCTTGGGAGAGGCGCATCGGGGTGAGCAGGTTTTGATCCAGCATGGTGGAAATGCTGTCGTCTTTGATGTCCAGCGGATCGGTGCGCAGCATTTGGCGGCTGGCGTTCACCAAAATATCCACCCGGTCAAAAGCATCTATGGTGGCCGACAGCAGGTTGGCGATGGTCAGGCGTTCGCGCAGATCGCCCGAGAACACCCGTACATTGCCATCTTCGGGGAAATTGCCAGCCTCTTTGCGCAATTGCTTGTCGTCCATGTCCACCATCATGACATTGGCGCCTTGATCGGCAAACTCCAAGGCAATCGCAAGGCCGATGCCGTTGGCGGCCCCGGTTACAATGGCGGTCTTTCCAGAGATAGAAAATGACATAGGCTTCCCTGTGCTTTCCGTTGTGGCATTCCGGTGATTCTAGGCACGTTACGCGGAATCAGCGTCGTGGGCGAGATGGGCGTTCTGCTCGCAGGACTTTGAAGCGATTGTCGCCGGCCATTTCGGTGACTTTGGCAAACAGTCCTTCAAGCGTGGTTTCATAGGGCAAATGCCGGTTGGCCACGAGCCACAAATGGCCCGCAGGGGCCAACATGGCGGCAGCGGCGGCAATGAACTTGCGACCAAGTTCCGGTTCGGCGGCACGGCCTGTGTGAAAGGGGGGGTTCATCACAACCGTGTCCATTTTGGCGCGCGGGGCCCAAAGCGTTGCATCCGCCCAATGAAATTCGGCGCGCGGGTCGGTGATATTTTGTTTGGCACAGTCAAGCGCGGCTTTTTCGGCTTCGATCAAATAGAGGGTTTCCACACCATCGCGCTGTAAGATCGACTGGGACAGATAGCCCCAGCCAGCGCCCAGATCTGCAACGTTTTTACCAAGCTTAACCGGTAGGGCCGCTGCCAATGCGGCGGAGGCCGGGTCGATGCCATCTGCCGAAAACACGCCGGGGGCGGTGACAAAACCTTCGCCAATATCTTTGGGGCCGGGGCTGACCCAATCGGCATAATCGCCGCCTTGAAACCAGAACAATTTGCCATGGGCCTTAGAGATCTTGCCCTGAATGTCAGAGCGTTTCTTGCACTCTTTCAAAAAGGATTCTGCGCCATCGGTCTTCTGACCATCCACAATAACCAAGCCACCAAAACTGGCCGCCTGGGCAATCAGCGCGCGGGCTTGCACTTTGGCACGGGTGAGAAACACCACAGAGGCGGAAAATTCGCCACTGGAAAGTTCGCCATTGGCCTCGGTGACGCAATCATAGCCTGCCTGGGCAAAGGCATCATGATCTGGCTTGAACGATTGAATGATCACGCAGCGGTCTTTGGGCAATGCGGACAGATCCGCACCCTGTGTCGGAGCAAAAACGGCAATCCGGCCTTCGGACGGCAGCGCAATCTGACCGCCATCAACGGCCAGCGACAAACGAGGATTTAACATGTGGTTCCTTTGATCCAAACCTGCTGGCTCAGATCACTCCTTTTCCATCGTGCATTGCAGTGGATGTTGGTGACGGCGCGCAAAGTCCATGACTTGCGTCACTTTGGTTTCAGCGATCTCATGGCTGAATACGCCCACAACGGCAACGCCCTTTTTGTGCACGGTCAACATGATTTCAAACGACTGACTGTGGGTCATGCCAAAGAAACGTTCGAGGATATGCACCACAAATTCCATCGGTGTGTAGTCATCGTTTAACAACAACACCTTATACAACGGCGGGCGTTTGGTGCGCGCGCGGGTTTTGACCGCAACGTCAGCATCGCCATCGTCGTCGTGTTTGTCAGACATATGAAATGGAACCATGGTCATGTTAATAATTCATATCCGGTCTCAAGGGTTGGGGCTGTATATAGCCACTTCCGCCATATAGAAAAGGGTCAGACCTGTTTTTGGACCCCAAGATGCACACAAAACTCACAACAATTGCGTTTGATGCCGATGATACGCTTTGGCACAACGAAAGATTTTTTCGCATCACCCAAGAACGATTCGCCGATCTTTTGTCTGATTTTACCGAAAAAACCCATTTGGAACAGCGTTTGCTTGCCGCCGAGCGCCGCAATTTGGGGCATTATGGGTTTGGCGTGAAAGGCTTTGTGCTGTCGATGATCGAGACCGCCATCGAAGTCACAGAAGAGAAAGTGCCCGCCGCGGTGATCGCCGAATTGATGCAGGCCGGGCGCGAGATGCTTGCGCATCCAATTGATCTTTTGCCCCATGCGCGCCGGGCTGTGGAATGCTGTGCAGAGACCCACCGCGTTTTGTTGATCACCAAGGGCGACCTGTTGGATCAAGAGCGCAAACTGGCGCAATCGGGTCTGGGAGAGCTGTTTGACGCGGTTGAGATTGTGTCTGACAAAACCGTGGAGGCCTATGGTCAGATATTTGCGCGCCATGGCGAGGGCAGTTCCCGTGGCATGATGATTGGCAATTCCATGCGATCTGATGTGGTGCCGATGGTAGAGGCGGGCGGCTGGGGGGTCTTTGTGCCGCATGGGCTGGAATGGGAGCTGGAGAAAGCCCCGGCACCCAAGGCCTCGGCGCGCTTTCATCAGCTAGAATCCCTGCAGAGATTACCGGAGTTGGTGCAAACAATCATGGATTGAGGCTGCCCCAATTTCGCCACAATTGCCGGTTTAGCGCTGCGTTAACCCAAGACCGCTAAATATAGAATTACGCGGCTTGAAAGATCCCGAAACTAATTGATTCAAAGGGTTTATTCAAAAAACACGCTGTGCTAGCTTAATTTTAATAAAGTCAGCCAAAAATTGGCGGCAGAGGCAAATTAGAGGCAAGAGATCGTGAAGGATCGGCAAAAAAGGCCGGCCCTAATGGGGCTGTACATCCTAACAACACTCTTTTTAATGTTCGCAAGCGCGATGTCGGCGGTGGCTGCCCCTTATGCAGCTATGGTGGTTGATGCGCGCTCGGGCAAAGTGTTGCATTCGCGCAATGCAGATACCCGTCTGCATCCTGCATCCCTGACAAAAATGATGACTCTGTACATCGCCTTTGAAGCGGTGAAAAACGGCGAGTTGACCATGGACACCAAGGTGCGGATTTCCAGCAAAGCCGCATCAGAGCCACCGTCAAAGCTGGGTCTTAAGGCTGGCCAACGTATCGCGCTGCGCTATTTGGTGCGCGCCGCTGCGGTTAAATCCGCCAATGACGCGGCCACAGCTATTGGCGAGGCGATTGCCGGATCCGAGGCGGCCTTTGCCCGCCGCATGACCCGCACAGCCAAGGCGCTTGGCATGTCCAACACCACTTTTCGCAATGCCCATGGCCTGACCGAAAGCGGCCATATGTCCACCGCGCGGGACATGACCACACTGGGCCGGCATGTGCTGTATGACTATCCGCAATATTACAATCTGTTTTCGCGCAAATCGACCCATGCGGGCCTGCGCGAAGTGGCCAATACCAACCGTCGCTTTCTAGGCAATTACCGCGGCGCTGACGGCATCAAGACCGGCTATACCCGCGCTGCGGGCTTCAATCTGGTGGCCTCTGCTGAACGCGGCAATGAACGCATTATTGCCACGGTGTTTGGCGGGCGCTCGACCGCATCCCGTAACGCCAAAGTGGCTGAACTGTTGGATTTGGGTTTCCGCCGCGCGCCGTCACGTGTGGCGCTGCGCAAGCCTTCGGTGCCGACCTATCAAGGCAATCAGGGCACTGGCAAAGCCGCAAAGCCGGTTGCCAAGACCATCCGCGTGGCCACTGCGGTGACCAAAAGTCTGCACCCGCACTATCGTCCGGGTTCCTTGCAAGTGGCGGCGGCCCCCGTGGCCCCAAAACCCAAAGCCACCGCTGGCGGGGTTGCGATTGCCGGGGCCAAGGTGATCGACAAAGATATCGAGACCGCGCTGCGACAAGCCCAGTCTAATACTGCTTCGTTGTTTCCGTCTTCGGTAAAAACGCCCGCTAAAAAAGTGATCATCGAAGATCCTGAACCACAAGTTGTCACCCGCCTGTCAACGTCAGGCGGACGACATTGGGGCATCAATGTGGGGCGTTATCCCAGCCGCTATAGTGCGGAAAAGATGTTGCTAAAGACCGCATTGGCGGAAATGACCACCTTGGATGGCAGCCTGCGCAAAGTGGTGAAATCTAAACGCGGTTTTGACGCCAACTTTATGGGAATGACCCGCGAAACGGCTGATTTGGCCTGTCGCCGCCTGCAATCGCGGCAGGTTTCTTGCTTTATGATTGGGCCTAGCTAAGGCCTGATCTTGGCCCGAGCACTCGCCTAGCGTAGACAGGGCATATGACTGATACACCCTTTGCCGCCCCAACCCCGACTTTATTGCCCATCCATCAAAGTGATGCGCGTTTTCCGGTGCGCCGGATTTATTGCGTGGGCCGCAACTATGCAGAACACGCCCGCGAAATGGGCCACGATCCAAATCGCGAGCCGCCGTTCTTTTTCACCAAACCCGGGGACGCGGCGACGGTTTCTGGCCGTAGCCTGCCCTTTCCACCACAAACACAAAACCTGCACCACGAGGCCGAATTGGTGGTGGCGATTGGTGGCTGTGGCACCGATATCAGCCCGGCAGAGGCCGAGGGTCTGATCTGGGGTTACGGGGCGGGCAATGACCTGACGCGGCGCGATATCCAAGCCAAGGCCAAAGAGATGCGCCGCCCTTGGGACATGGCCAAGGGGTTTGATCATTCTGCCATCATCGGTGCGTTGCATGCCAAAGACAGCCTAGGCGATATGACCCACGGGGCCATCAGGGCCACGGTGAATGGCGACATTCGCCAAAGCGCAGATCTGTCAGAAATGATCTGGCCGGTTGACGCGGTGGTGGCTTATCTGAGCAGGTTGGTCACCCTGCAACCCGGCGATTTGGTCATGACAGGCACCCCCGCGGGTGTGGGCCAGATAAAGCCCGGAGACACATGCGCGGTGGAGATTGAAGGGCTGTCGCCCGCTGTGGTCAGCTTTCGCTAGGCTTTGAGGGGTCAGCCGGTTTGGGATGGTCATCCCATTCACCGCTGAGGATGCGCTGCGCATCGCCCTCGGGATCGTCATATTGCTGGCTGCGCAGGGTATAGAGAAACCCCAGTAAACCCAGCCCGCCAAGGATCAGCGAAATGGGAATGAGATAGCTGAGAATGGTCATTTTGATCTCCCGAGGCGCAGTGCGTTGAGCGACACGGTAATCGAACTGCTGGACATGGCCAAGGCGGCAATCAATGGCGTGGCCAGACCAGCGATGGCCAGTGGCACAGCCACGATGTTGTAAAGCGTTGCGATGCGGAAGTTTTGCCGGATACGGCTGGTGGCTTTACCAGCGACGCCAACGGCCTGCGCGATGGGTTCCAAATCGCCGCCCAATAGCACGATATCAGAGGCCACGCGGGCAGCATCCAAGGCAGAGGCTGGGGAAATCGATACATGCGCAGAGGTGAGCGCGGCGGTGTCGTTCAGCCCGTCGCCCACCATAAGAACCTTGTGGCCTTGGTCGGCCAGCTTTTGGATCGCCTGGGCTTTGTCAGCGGGCAGAACCTCGGCCTGCCAGCGTGCGATGCCCAAACGGTCTGCCACTTGTTGCACCGCCCCAGCGCTGTCGCCAGAAAGCAAGATCACGTCTTTGCCGGCGTCCTGCAAGGCGCGCACCGCCTGATCAGCGCCGTCGCGCAGTTGGTCCACACAGAGAAAGGCCTGCGCGGGTTGGTCGCCAATTTGCACAAACACCGCGCTTTGGGTCAGTTCCTGCGCCCCAAGCCAGCTGGCGCGGCCCAAACGCACCTGTTGGTCTTGCCAGAGACCCTGAATGCCAAAACCCGGCACTTCGTTGATGTCTGATACTTTAGCTGGTGTGGTTTGATGATCATTGGCGGCTTGCAGGACCGCCTTGGCCAAAGGATGACCAGAGCCCATGGCCAGCGCCATGGCCACACGGGCGGTTTCTGAGGATATGCTGTCAAAGTTGCTGACCTGCGGCGTGCCTTTGGTCAGGGTGCCGGTTTTGTCAAACACCACGGTGTCGACCTGGGCCAGACGTTCAAGGGCTGTGGCGTGTTTCACCAGCATGCCCATGCGAAACAGGCGACCAGAGGCCGCAGTGGTGACCGCAGGCACGGCCAACCCGAGCGCGCAGGGGCAGGTGATGATCAGAACAGCGGCGGCGATGTTGATGGCGGTGCGCATGTCATAGGTGGCAAAATACCATCCCACAAAAGCCAAAGCCGACAGGATATGCACGCCCGGCGCATAAAGCTTGGCGGCTTGGTCAGCCAAAGAAGTGTAGCGTGAGCGGCCCGATTCCGCGATGGCCACCAGATCCGCCATTTGATGCAGGCTGGTGTCTTGGCCCACGGCGCTTGCGCGAATGATCAAGGGGCCGGTCAGATTGACCTCGCCTGCACTGACCATCTGGCCGGTCTCGGCAAAGACCGGCACGGTTTCCCCCGTGAGCAGCGATCTGTCGAGCTCAGACTGGCCTTGGATGATTTCGCCATCCACCGGCATGCGTCCGCCGGGCAGGACCCGCAACAGATCTCCGACGCAAAGCTCGCGCACGGCGACAGTTTCTTCGCCCTCTTCCAGCAGTCGCACCGCACGTGGCACTTCCAGCGCAGCGAGTTCTTCGGCGGCAGACCGGGCCACAGCGCGGGTGCGATGATCAAGGTAGCGGCCCGCCAATAAGAAAAATACCAGAGTCAGCGCCGCGTCAAAATAGGCATGTTCGCCAGACAGCGAGACTTCCCAGAGCGACGTGACAACCGCCAGCAGAATGGCCAGAACAATCGGCACATCCATGTTGAGTTGACGATGTTTGAGCGCCCGCCATGCATTGCTAAAAAAAGGCTGGCCTGAAAAGGCGATGGTGGGCAGCGCAATGGCGGCTGAAATCCAGTGAAACAGGTCACGAGTGGCGTCTTCGGCACCGGCCCAGACCGAAACCGAAAGCAGCATTACATTCATGCTGGCAAAGCCGGCGACGGCCAAACGCATCAGCAAATTGCGACCCGCGCGATCCGCATCGGTCGCGCTGAGGCTGCCAAGGTCGAGTTCATGCGCTTCATAGCCCACCTCGGCCAATACCGGGATCAGATCTGCGGCGGTCACGTTGGGCTCGGCCTCGATGGTGACGCGCTTTAGGGTCAGGTTGACCCGTGCGGATTGTACGCCCTCGTAAGCGTTCAGAACACGTTCCACGGTTGAAATGCAAAGCGCGCAATGGATGGTCGGCAGGCTTAGGGCCAGCTGCACATCTTTCTGCGCTTGGATCTCTGCGGCCAAGGCCGCGGCTGCCGGACCCGCATCGCAAGCCGGACAAGCAGAGACACCGGGGCGCATCACGGCGGTCATGCTCAGCCCTCGACCCGCAGAATAACGCGCTGCACAAAGGCAGTGCCGTCTTTGGCCACCGCATTCATGCGGATATTCCAGTTGCCTTCGCCCAGATTGGCCTGGGCCACATAGGCTTGACCGTCAAAGGCAAACTCTGGTGTCATGTCATCTTTGACATGGGTGGCGCGCCCCAGCACGGCTTCCAGATCTTGCACCTGCACCGCTGTACCAGTGGCGTCCACGATCTTTAGCACCACTTGCCCGTCAGAGGCTTTGGCAGACACCTGCCAGCCAAGCGCCTGCTGGGCGTCCCGGCGCAGGTCAAATTCCTGACTGGCCACATAAGAGTTTTTCACTTCGAGACCCGGAAAGGTTTTGACCGCCGAATAGGCCAGCACCAGATTGACCGAAATGATGACGCTGAAAGCACCGCCAAAGATCAGCGCCATGTGACGACCGGTGAATTTCTTTTCTTCAGCCATCACTGACCCTTTCCTGTAAAGACGGTGTCTTTGTGTACGCGTTCGTCATTCTGCGTGTCTTTGACCCAGACGCGTAGATCGCTGAGGCTGTTGTTGGCAAGCGCGGTGCCTTTTGGGGCCACCACATAGACACGTTGCAAAAGCATACTGTCTGCGGGCACTTCGACCTGGGTTGATGGCAAGCCTTCGAGGGTGATCTGGGGCGCACCTTCGGCCTTGACGGTGACCTCAAACAAACGCGCTTCGCCGTGTTTGTTGCGCAGCCGCACTTCGTAGGTGTTGCGAATAGAGCCGTCAGACAGGGTGACAAAAGTTGGGTTGCGCACGGGGGCCACGGTCACGTCAATCTCGCTGCGCAGGAACAGCGCCACCACCAGCATGACACCAACAAGCGCCCAAAGCCCGGTGTACAAAAGGGTGCGCAGACGCAGAACATGTTTCCAGTTAGAGCGTGGCGGCCGCCCTGCCCGTTCGGCTGGCTCGTCGCTGAGCGCCATATAGTCGATCAAACCACGCGGTTTGCCGATCTTGTCCATCACCTCGTCGCAAGCATCAATGCACAAAGCACAAGTGATGCATTCAAGCTGCTGGCCATCACGAATATCGATGCCCATGGGGCAAACATTCACACAGGCCATACAATCGATGCAGTCGCCTTGAGGTGCTTGGGCAGTTTGCTTTTTCAGTTTGCCACGCGGTTCGCCACGCCAGTCGCGATAGGCGACGGTCAATGTGTCTTCGTCCATCATGGCGGCCTGAATGCGCGGCCAAGGGCAGGCATAGATACAGATCTGTTCGCGGGCATAGCCGCCAAAGAAAAAGGTGGTGAAGGTCAGCAGGGCCATCGTGGTATAGGCCACCATATGCGCCTGACCGGTTAGCAGATCCATCAACAGGGTTGGCGCATCCGCAAAGTAAAACACCCAAGCCCCACCGGTCGCCAGACCAATCAAAAGCCAGAGGATGGTTTTGGTGACACGCAGGCGCAGCTTGCGGAAATTCCATTTCTTTTGGCGATGCAGGCGCAGGCGCGCGTTTCGGTCGCCTTCGACCCAGCGTTCCACCAGAATAAACAGGTCGGTCCAGACGGTCTGTGGGCAGGCATAGCCGCACCAGACACGCCCCAGAGCCGAGGTGAACAGAAACAAGCCCAATCCGGCCATGATCAGCAGTCCGGCGACAAAATAGAACTCATGCGGCCAGATCTCGATCCAGAAGAAAAAGAACCGGCGGTTTGCCATATCCACCAAAACCGCCTGATCCGGCAGGCTGGGGCCGCGGTCCCAGCGGATCCATGGCACGAGGTAATAAATGCCGAGGGTCACCGCCATGATGACCCATTTTAACGACCGAAAGGTCCCGGACACGCGCTTGGGGAAAATCGGTTCACGGGCAGCATAGAGGCTGGGAGGGGTTTCAGAGGCAGTCACAGAATCGTTCACCTTGCTGGAAATCTTACCGACTTGTCGCAAAACTGACGTGGTCGAACTTTGACATGTATCAAATTCTGAGTCTGAAACACATGTTTATGATTAAGGGATTTAGAACCGGGATCAGATGGGGGATGATAAAGGTGCCAGCCTCCTCGGAAACGCGCGAACAGGACGGGAGACTGGCACCTTTGCCCAGCGGCGAACCACTAAGCAACCCTCCAGACACTTGGCAATCTGCCGAAGTCTGTCTGTCTCCTGAGGATGTATTGCAGTTTAAAGCCCTTAAAACATTGACGCAGATCAAACAGCCCTGAAGAATTTCGTGTTTTTTGCCAAAATGCTCAGAGGCACCTGCACTTGTTTGGGCATGGCCCACGTGTCACACAGGACATGGCCCCTTATCCCTGCCCCCAAAGGACATTCCATGGCGTTTTTTGCTTCTGTGTTGATTTTTCTGATTGCCGCCCTGCACCTTTATATCCTGTGGTTTGAGATGTTTGCCTGGGAACAACGTGGGCCAAAAATCTTTAAGCAGTTCCCAGCCGATCTGTTTCCAAAAACCAAGACCATGGCTGCCAATCAGGGGCTGTATAACGGCTTTCTGGCGGCCGGGCTTATCTGGTCGCGGCTGATCCTAGATGCGCAATGGGCGCATAACATCGCGATGTTCTTTCTGATCTGCGTGTTTATAGCAGGTGTATATGGGGCCAAGACCGCCAGCCCGCGCATTCTGTTTGTGCAATCGGTGCCAGCCGCCGTGGCGATTGTCTTATTGTTGCTGAGCTAGGCAGGCCAGCAGATCAGACCGGAGGAGCTCTCATGAGTGTGAAACGTATCGTCGCCAATATCGCCACCAAAGAGGTGGCAGAGGTGCAGGCCTTTTATCGCAGTTTGTTTGATTTGGATGTGGCCATGGATTTTGGTTGGATCAGCACTTTGACCAGCGGCACAGAGGCTGCGGTGCAAATCAGCATTGCCAGTCAAGGCGGATCGGGGACCCAGGTGCCGGATCTGTCCATCGAGGTAGAGGATGTTGACGCGGTGTATGCGCGTGCCAAAAGTCTGGGCCATGCCATCGATTATGCGCTGACCGATGAGCCTTGGGGGGTGCGTCGGTTTTATCTGCGGGACCCGTCAGGCAAGCTTTTGAACATACTCGCGCATTTGGACTGATGCGCTAAACCCAAAAAGGCGCGGCCTGAACCGCGCCTTTCGTATTGCTTTAGAACGGTTTATTCGCCGCCACCAAGTTGGTGCACATAGGTTGCCACCGCGTTGATTTGCGCTTCGGTCAGACGTTCATCCCAGTTGGGCATCACACCAAAGCGGCTGCTATAAACGGTTTCACGAATGCTGTCGAAGTCGCCACCAAACAACCAGATCGCATCTGCGAGGTTGGGCGCGCCTTGATCGCGGTCGCCGAGCCCGGTGTCGCCATGGCAGCTGGCGCAGTTTTCCTCAAACACCATCGCGCCGTCGGCCACCAAAGACGCATCCATCGGCGTGCCGCTAAGCGACATCACATAGTTGGTGACTTGGTCTATCTGCGCGTCTTCCAGCAATTCATCTTTGCCAAAGGCCGGCATTTCAGAATAACGGGCGTCTAGGTTGTCTTCGTTGCGGATCCCAACGCGAATGGATTCATGGATAGACGAGATATCGCCCCCCCAGAGCCAGTCGTTGTCCAGCAGGTTTGGATAGCCTTTGGCCCCGGCTGCACCGGACCCGTGACACTGGGCGCACCAGGTTTTGAACACCGCTGCCCCCGCAGAAATGGCATAGCCATTCAGCTCTGCATCGCCGGGAATAGTGGTCAGATCAGCGGAGGCCAAGCGTGTGTTGATCGCCTCGTTGCGGGCGTTGACCGCGGCAATATCAGCCGCTACTTCGCCACGTGTCGAGAAACCAAGCACGCCTGTTGTTGCGGATTTGATACCGGGCCAAGCGGGATAGGCAATCGCATAGCCGATGCCCCAGATGATGGTCAGGTAAAAGCACCACAGCCACCAGCGCGGCATTGGGTTGTCATATTCTCGGATACCGTCCCAGATATGGCCTGTGGTGGGCGGTTCTTGTTTTTCAACGGGTTTCTTACTCATTCCCGTGTCTCCTTATCCATGGCGGCGGTTGCCGCTGCCGGCGCGTCTTCGTTGCGAAAGGGAATGCTGGCTGTGTCACGGTATTCCTGGCGCGACCCCGGGCGAAACACCCAAAGAATAACCAGAGTGAAAAACCCGAATAGGAACAACAGCATCCAACTGTCTGCGAATTCTCGTAAGAGCGAATAGGTTTCCATAATGCGCCCCCTTTACCGGCTTGCGTCAGGTGTGAAGGTCGAGAAATCAACCAGCGTGCCCAACATTTGAAGATAAGCTACCAAAGCATCCATTTCGGTGGTTTCACCGTGCCCGTCAAAATTGCGCACGCTGATGTCATCGCCATAGCGCTCCAGCAGCCCGTCGTAATCCCGATCAGGGTCGGCTTGTGCCATGAAGTCCGCCTGGGCGTTTTCGATCATCTCGTCGGTATAAGGCACGCCGACAAAGGCATTGGCTTTCAGCAGATCACCCATGTATTTGCCGTCGATCCGACGATTTTCCAGGAAGCCATATTTTGGCATCACGGATTCTGGCACAACCGATTGCGGGTCAATCAGGTGATCCACATGCCAGTCGTCAGAGTAACGTCCGCCCACACGCGCCAGATCTGGCCCGGTGCGTTTTGAGCCCCATTGGTGCGGGTGGTCATATTTGGATTCAGCCGCCAGGGAATAGTGGCCATAGCGTTCGACTTCGTCGCGCATTGGGCGGATCATCTGGCTGTGACAGGTATAGCAGCCTTCGCGGATATAGATGTCACGTCCTGCCAATTCCAGCGGCGTGTAGGGGCGCATGCCCTCTACATCCTCGATGGTGTTTTCCAGCCAGAACAGTGGGGCAATCTGTACGATCCCCCCAATGCTGACCACCAGCAAGCTGAGCACCAAAAGAAGCGTCGCGTTGGTTTCGATGAACTTGTGTTTATCTAAAATAGCCATCTCTCAGACCCTCCTTATTCTGCTGGCACTGCGACGCCAAGGCTGGCCTCGCGTGCTGGTGCTTTGCGCACGGTAAGCCACAGGTTGACGCACATGATGATCGCACCGGCCAGGAACATAAGCCCGCCCAAACCACGCACCACATACATCGGGAATTTCGCAGCAACCGTGTCAGCAAAGCTGTTCACCAAGAAGCCGTTGGCATCCACTTCACGCCACATCAGGCCTTCCATAATGCCGGTCACCCACATGGAGGACGCGTACAAAACGATGCCGATGGTCGCGAGCCAGAAGTGCCAGGACACCATGCTGAGCGAGTACAGACGTTCGCGTTTCCACAGGACAGGCACCAGATAGTAGAGCGCGCCGAATGTGATCAGCCCGTTCCAGCCCAAAGCGCCAGAATGCACGTGGCCAATGGTCCAGTCGGTATAGTGGCTAAGCGCGTTCACAGAGCGGATCGACATCATTGGACCTTCGAATGTGGACATGCCGTAGAAGGCCAGCGAGGTCACCATCATGCGGATCACCGGATCGGTGCGCAGCTTGTCCCAAGCCCCTTGCAGGGTCATCAAACCGTTGATCATGCCGCCCCAGCTGGGCATCCACAGAACAATCGAGAACACCATGCCCAGGGTTGTCGCCCAGTCAGGCAGTGCGGTGTAATGCAAGTGGTGCGGGCCCGCCCAGATATATAGGAAGATCAGCGCCCAGAAGTGAATGATAGACAGCTTGTAGCTAAAGACCGGACGGCCCGCTTGCTTTGGCACAAAGTAGTACATCATGCCTAAGAAGCCCGCGGTCAGGAAGAAGCCAACGGCGTTGTGGCCATACCACCATTGCACCATGGCATCTTGCACACCGGACCAGACAATCACCGATTTAGAGCCGAAGATTGAAACCGGGATGGTCAGGTTGTTGACCAGGTGCAGCATGGCGACGGTGACGATGAAGCCCAGGAAGAACCAGTTCGCCACATAAATGTGTTTTTCGCGCCGCTTGATCAGCGTGCCAAGGAACACCAACAGATAGCAGACCCAAACAATGGTCAGCCACAGATCAACATGCCATTCTGGCTCGGCGTATTCTTTGGACTGCGTGCCGCCAAACAAATAGCCGGTGGCCGCCAGAACGATGAACAGCTGGTAGCCCCAAAACACGAACCAAGCCAGATTGCCGCCCCAAAGGCGCGCCGCACATGTGCGCTGCACGATAAAGAAGGAGGTTGCGATCAACGCGTTGCCACCAAAGGCAAAAATCACTGCACTTGTGTGCAGTGGGCGCAGGCGCCCAAAGTTCGCCAGGCCTTCGGCCCATTCGAAGTTAAGGACCGGAAAGGCCAATTGAAAGGCGATGAAAACCCCGACAAGAAAGCCAACAACGCCCCAAAAGGCTGTCGCAATCACGCCTGCGCGTACCACATCGTCCATATATTCATTTTGAGGTGCGACCGATTTCTCTTCGTCGACCCCCCGCAGGACCCACAGAAACAGGCCCCCCGATACCAGCGTGATAATCAGCGCATGAACCAGATAGGCCAGGTCCCGCGCGTAATTGGCTGCAATCATCGCGCAAAGCGTGATGATCCCCAGCACGATCAGCTTAACAGTGTTGATCATTTTGCGTCCCTTCGTCTCGCCGGGCGCTAAATGATGCACCGCGGGCAAATGTTTGACTTATGGCTTTTTGCGTCGGCACCGCGTCAACTTCCTTGATCTGTGTCAAGGAAACCGCAGATGGATTGCCCTCAGACTGCAATTAAAAGCCATGCACCTTAGGGTGAATTGCAGCGAAGGAGCATTGCCATGCCTTACAAGTCGATTTTTACGGTTCTAACCGACGAAAAATTTGCCAAAACAACGCTAGAACACGCGGCCGCCTTCGCGCGCGCGCAAGATGCGCATCTTGACGCACTTTGCCTGGGTCTGGATCGCAGCCAAACCGGATATTACTATGCCGGGGCCACCGCTTTGGTCATGGAGCAATCCCTGAACCTGGCCCGCGAAGAATCGCGCAAGCTGGAAAAGGCGGCAGAAGATTTCTTAGACAACACTGAAGTGCGCTGGGGTGTGGAAGCTGGCGTGACCCAAATGGCAGATCTGACCCGCCATGTGGCTGCCCGCGCCCGGTTTTCTGATCTGGTGGTGATGCTGAAGCCTTATGGCGAGGATCGCGATGTGGAAATGGTGGCCTCGGTCGAAGCAGCCCTGTTTGAGGCACAAACCCCGGTTCTGGTGGTGCCAAAAAACGCCGAAGCGCCCGGCAAGCCGCATACAATCACCATCGCGTGGAATGAAAGCAACGAGGCCCTGCGCGCCACCCGCGCTGCGTTGCCGATGTTGCGTGATGCCAATCTGGTGCGGGTTGTGGTGATTGATCCCCCGACCCATGGTCCAAACCGGTCTGATCCCGGCGGGTTGCTCTCGCAGTTTCTGGCCCGTCATGGCGTGCGCGTCGAAGTCGACGTGATTTCCAAAACCCTGCCACGCGTTTCAGATGTTTTGCTGCGCCATACAACCGACACCAATAGCGACATGATTGTCATGGGGGCCTATGGCCACTCTCGGTTCCGTGAATCCATTCTGGGCGGGGCGACACGCAACATGTTGGAACGGGCAACGGTTCCTGTCCTGATGGCTCACTAATACGGCCTCGGACCTTTCAGCGACAGCATGGAACTCCCCCATGCTGTCGTTGTCTTTCAAAATTTTCTAGGTGAAGGCAGATAGGCGACGTGGCTGTTACGCCAGCATGCCGCCATCCGAATCATCGCCAGCTTCTTCCATCAGCCGTTCCAGATCGGGCACGGTCACATGGCGTTTGCCTTCCAAAACAATCACCCCATCGCGTTTCAAAGCTGAGATCTGGCGGCTGACGGTTTCAAGCGTCAGGCCCAAGTAGTCAGCCATGGCTTCGCGGGTCAGCGGCAGATCAAACACCATCGGACCATGGGCAGGCGCAAGTTTCAGCGTCGCGTCACGGCGGGCAATGATCGCAAGCAACGAGGCAATGCGTTCACGGGCTTTTTTGCGGCCCAAAACCAGCATCCACTCGCGGGCGGCATCAAGTTCATCAAGCGTCATTTCAAGCAGACGCTGCGCGATGTGCGGCGTGCGTACCATCATGGTTTCAAAGGGTTTTTTACGGAAACAGCACATGACCAGATCCGTGGTTGCCACCACATCATAGGGGGCCTCGCGGCGTCCTGGACGCCCCACAAAATCGCTGGGCAACAACAGCCCGACCATCTGGGTGCGGCCATCTTCCATGGTCTGAGTCAGGGTCGCAATACCGGTGACAACCGAGCCGACAAAATCCATTTGATCACCGGACCAAAGCACAGTTTGCCCGGCCTCAAAGCTGCGATAATACTTGATTTCCTCAAGCTGCTTCAACTCGTCCACGTCACAGCGAGCACATACCGCGCGATGGCGAATTTGGCAGTCCCCACAATCCTGTGGGCTTCCCTTTGATGTCTGTAAAGTCATATTACGCTCGCGCTTGATCTGAATCAAAGTATGCAATCATTTGGTCTCATAATGCTAGCCCATGAGCAACAAAACCCAATTCGAAAAACTGGGACTGTTTGACGCGAAAGTTCCGCGTTACACAAGCTACCCGACAGCCCCTCAATTCAGTGCCGAGCTTGGCGCATCCCAGTTTTTGGGCTGGATCGCGCAAATCCCTGAAAACTCAAAGATTTCCTTGTATGTACATGTGCCGTTCTGTCGTCGTCTGTGCTGGTTTTGTGCCTGTCGCACACAGGGCACGACAACCCTGTCACCCGTAGCATCTTATGTGGAAACACTAAAGCAGGAATTGGCGCTATTGGCGGCGAATTTACCGGCAGGTGTAACCCTGTCGCGCCTGCATTGGGGCGGTGGCACGCCGACCCTGCTTGACCCGGCGATGATGGACGATTTGTGTGGTGCGATTTTTGACGTTGCGCCGATGGCAGATGACGGTGAGTTTTCCGTTGAAATCGATCCAAATGAAATCAGCGAAGACCGGCTAGAAGTGCTGGCCAGACATGGCATGAACCGCGCCTCGATCGGGGTTCAGGATTTTAATCCGAAGATTCAAAAGACCATTGGCCGGGATCAAAGCTATGAGATCACCCGCGACGCAGTGGATATGATCCGAGCGCAGGGTGTGAAAAGCCTGAATGCTGACATCCTGTACGGGCTGCCGCATCAAACCAATGCGGGCATTTCAGAAAGTGTGCAGAAACTGCTGTCGCTGTCCCCAGATCGTGTGGCGTTGTATGGCTATGCGCATGTGCCGTGGATGGCCAAGCGCCAACAGCTGATACCGGCGGACGCCCTGCCGTCGGCCACCGAACGGCTAGACCTGTTTGAAACCGCAGAGACCCTATTTTTGGCCGACGGCTATGATGGCATTGGCATTGATCACTTTGCGCTGCCAACCGATGGGCTTTCAGCGGCACAGAAATCCGGCACGATGCGGCGGAATTTCCAAGGCTATACTGACGACCAAGCCGAGGTGTTGATTGGCGTTGGTGCCTCGTCGATTTCGCGCTTCCCGCAGGGCTATGCGCAGAATGCGCCATCAACTTCGGCCCATGTCAGCGCCATTCGGGACGGAACGTTTTCAACCGTGCGCGGCCATGTGTTCCAAGGCCAGGACAAGCTGAATGCGCGTTTGATCGAGGCAGTGATGTGCGATTTTGCGGTTGATTCCAATGAAATCAGCCAGGTCTTTGGCGTGTCACACGCTGCGTTGAAATCAGATTTTGATCGGGTGAATGCCCGCTTTGAAGGCCTGTTACAGGTGGATGACAACGGGCTGTTTATTCCCAAAGATGCGCGGCCCCTGACACGTTTGATCGCCCAGGCGTTTGACGCCTATGACCAGGGCAAGGCCAAGCACAGCTCTGCTGTTTGATCAGGATGGCGGCCTAGGTTGGGGCCGCCGCCAACAGCTCTCGGGTATAGTCGGTTTGGGGGTTTTCAAACACCGATGAAGCCTCACCGGCTTCGACGATATCGCCTTGTTTCATAACCATAATCTTATGGCTCATGGCGCGCACAACCAGCAAATCATGGCTGATAAACAGATAGGCCAGCCCGTATTTTTTTTGCAGATCCCGCAACAGATCAACGATTTGCACCTGCACCGTCATGTCCAGCGCAGAGGTCGGTTCATCCAGCACAACCAGTTTCGGGCGCAGGATCATCGCACGTGCAATGGCGATGCGCTGGCGTTGCCCGCCGGAAAACTCATGCGGATAGCGATGCATCAGGGCCGGGTCCAGGCCGACCTCGTCCATGACTTCGGCCACCAACGTTCTGGTGTCGCGCCCATCCGGATTGCCGTGCACACCCAAACCTTCGGCGATGATCTGTTCGCAGGTCATGCGGGGCGAAAGGCTGCCAAAGGGGTCTTGGAATACGATCTGCATATCCTTGCGCAGGCTGCGCAATTCACTGGTTTTCAGCCCCCGCAGATCCCGCCCCAAGAATCGCAAACCGCCCTCAGAACCGATCAAACGCATCATCGCAAGGCCCAGCGTTGTTTTGCCAGAGCCACTTTCGCCCACCACGCCCAAGGTCTCGCCTGCGCGCACAGTCAAAGTGGCGGCATTCACCGCTTTGACATGGCCTACCGTGCGTTTCAACAGGCCGCGCTGGATCGGAAACCAGATCTTTAGCGCATCCGTTTCGGCCACAACCGGGGCATCTTTTGCCACCGGTTCCGGGGCCCCAACAGCGCGGGCATTCAACAGTTTTTGCGTATAGGCATGTTGCGGATTGGCAAAGATTTCGGCCACTGGGCCGGCCTCGACAATGTCACCGTCTTTCATGACACAGACTTTGTCGGCAATACGCCGCACAATGCCCAGATCATGGGTGATGAACAAAAGCCCCATGCCTTCGGTCTTTTTAAGATCCGCCAGCAGTTCAAGGATCTGCGCCTGAATGGTCACATCCAGCGCTGTGGTGGGTTCGTCAGCAATCAGAATGTCCGGTTTGTTGGCCAACGCCATGGCGATCATCACCCGTTGACGCTGTCCACCGCTCAGTTGATGCGGATAGGCCCCAAGGCGACTTTCCGGATCATGAATGCCCACCTTGTGCAGCAGTTCGAGAATGCGGCTGCGGGCCTGAGCCCCAACGATGCTTTGATGCAGGGCCAGCGATTCCCCCAGCTGACGTTCCAACGTGTGCAGCGGGTTCAGAGAGGTCATCGGCTCTTGGAAGATAAAGCTGATATCATTGCCGCGCACTTTGCGCAGCAATTTTTCGTCTGCCCCAACCATTTCCTGCCCATCATAGGTGACCGATCCGGACACCCGCGCGCTGCTGCCCAAAAGCGAAACGGTCGAAAGCGCCGTGACTGATTTGCCAGAGCCAGACTCGCCCACCAAAGCAACGGTTTCGCCACGATCCACCTGAAAGGAAACTCCATTCACAGCCGTCATCAGCTGGCCATCTTGCTGGAAAGCAACGCTGAGGTTGCGCACATTCAAAAGGCTCATGAAAAGGTCTTTCTTGGATCAAATGCATCACGCACGCCTTCGAAGACAAAGACCAGCAACGACAGCATAATCGCAAAGGTGGTAAAGGCGGTGAAGGCCAGCCAAGGGGCCTGAAGGTTCTGTTTGGCTTGCAAGGTCAGCTCGCCCAAAGACGGCGAAGAGGACGGCAGGCCAAAGCCCAGAAAATCCAGCCCAGCCAGCGTTGAGATGGTGCCGGTCACGATAAACGGCAGCATGGTGACCGTCGCCACCATGGCGTTGGGCAACATATGGCGGAACATGATCACACGGTTTGAAACGCCAAGCGCCTTGGCGGCCCGCACATATTCAAGGTTGCGCGCCCGCAGGAATTCCGCCCGCACAACGCCCACAAGCGAGGTCCAGCCAAAGAGCACGGTCAAAAAGACCAGTAACCAGAAACTTCGGCCCAGAATCGCAAACAAGATGATGATGATATACAGGCTTGGGGTGGCCCCCCAGATTTCAATCACCCGCTGAAAAATCAGATCAACCCAGCCACCAAAAAAGCCTTGAACAGCACCCGCAAAGATACCCACGAGACTGGCGGCGGTTGTCACGATCAGGGTGAAAAAGATCGACAGCCGGAAGCCATAGATCACCCGCGCCAGCACATCGCGTTTGGTGTCATCTGTGCCCAGAAGGTTCTGGCTGTTGGGCGGCAGCGGCGCTGCGCCTGGACGGTCCACAGATGTGGTAAAAGAATAGGGGATCAGCGGCCAAATCGCCCAGCCTTTTTCAATGGCGTTGCCGTCAATCACACCGTCTTGGGCATCTTGGATATAGGCCTCTGGGTCATCAAAGCAGTCCTCTAGCCCGCCGGTTTGGATCAGGCATTTGACCTCGGGGTCAGAGTACGCGGCCTCTGTCTGAAAATCGCCGCCAAAGGCGGTTTCAGGGTAAAAGTTGAATATCGGCGTAAAGTATTCGCCGCGGTAATTCACCAAGATGGGTTTGTCATTGGCAATAAACTCGGCAAACAGGCTGACGCCAAACAGGAAACTGAACAGGATCAGAGACCAATATGCACGGCGGTTGCGGCGGAAATTGCGCCAGCGGCGTTGATTAAGTGGAGACAAAGCCATCAGCCTTCCCTCCGCTCAAAATCAATGCGCGGGTCAACCACCACATACATCAGGTCACTTAAAATGCCGACCACAAGGCCGATGATGCCAAAGATGAACAACGTGCCGAAAATCACTGGATAATCGCGCGCAACCGCGGCTTCAAAACCCAACCGGCCCAACCCATCCAGCGAAAAGATGGTTTCAATGATCAGTGAACCGCCAAAGAACACCCCGATGAACACCGCCGGAAATCCAGCGATCACAATCAGCATGGCATTGCGAAACACGTGGCCGTAAAGCACGCGATTTTCAGGCAGGCCCTTGGCGCGGGCGGTCATGACATAGTGTTTCTTGATTTCATCCAAAAACGAGTTTTTGGTCAGCAAGGTGAGCGTGGCAAAGGCCGAGATGGTGGACGCGATGACCGGCAGAGCAATGTGCCAGAAATAATCAAGGATCTTGCCGATCAGGGTGAAGTTTTCCCAGCCATCGCTGGTCAGGCCACGCAGCGGGAAGATGCGCCAATACGAGCCTCCTGCGAACAGCACTACCAATAGAATCGCAAACAAAAAGCCGGGAATTGCATAGCCAATGATGATTGCCCCACTGGTCCATGTGTCAAACGGCGTGCCATCTTTGACGGCCTTGCGAATGCCCAGTGGAATTGAAATCGCATAGGCAATCAGGGTGGACCACAGGCCCAGTGTGATGCTGACGGGCATCTTTTCCAGCACCAGATCCACAACATCGATTTTGCGGAAGTAGCTTTCGCCAAAATCCAAATGCAAATAGCCCCACATCATATTGAAAAACCGCTCGACCGGTGGCTTGTCAAAGCCAAACTCTTTTTCCAGCTCTTCGATGAACTCTTTGGGAAGGCCACGCGCGCCCAGATACTCGCTGTCAGAGCCAAAGGTCTCTTCAAGCGCAATATCATCAGCACCCCCCGCAAAGCCGGCGAACACATCGCCTTCGCCTCGCAGTTCTGCCAGGATTTGTTCGATCGGCCCACCGGGGACAAATTGCACCAGTGTGAAATTGATGATCATGATTCCGATCAAAGTCGGGATCACAAGCAGCAAACGTCGTAATATATATGCGCCCAAAGTCTGGTTACCTCACCGCGCCAGCGGCTTTCAATGCTTCGTATTTTTCCTGATTGAACCACCAGAAATCCAAATATCCAACCGCAAGCGGAGGCAGCTCTTCTGGGTGCTCAAACATGTCATATGACGCAATCCAATTGTCAGCTACAAAGCCGCCGGGCACTTGGATGCGGTGATAACGCAAGGCCCGGTCCAGCGCCATCAAAGAGGCCACTTCTTCTTCGCGGGATTTTGTATCAAGCGAGGCCTTGATGATGGCATCCACCAGATCGCTTTGCAGCGAGCTTGGGTTCCACGAGGACACAACGGCGGTTTCTGAGCCATAAAGCTGGTTCAGCCCTGTGCCACTGGTTTGGAAAGAATGATGACGCGAATAGATCATGTCAAAATCTTTGTCCAAAAAGCGCTGCTGCATCTGTGCAGAATCTACTTTTTCCATCTTGGCATCAAACCCATAGGATTTGAGGTTCTCTACATAGGTTGTGATGATGGCTTCTGCGGTGTCTGATGTGGCCGAGGACAGCATAAATTCAAACTCAAACGCCGCGCCATCTGCGTCGCGCAAAATGCCGTCTGATCCGGGCACCCAGCCCGCGTCTTGCATAAGTTTCAAACCCTTACGCTTGTTGCGCCGGTCCACTGTGGATTTGGGATCAGAGGAATGAGCCCGCACCGCGTCCTGGGTGAACAGCTCTGGCGGCACCACGTCGCCAAGCGATTCCAAAAAGGCTTTCTCGCGGCCTTCTGGCACGCCTTTGGCCTCGATCTCTGTGCCTTCGACAAAGGAATGGCGCTGTTCGGTCAGGCCAAATTGCAGCGACGCACTGGTCCATTCAAAGTTAAAGGCCAGAGACATGGCCTCGCGGACCCGCACGTCTTGCAGTTTTTCACGTTGCAAGTTGAAGATAAAGCCAACTGGTGACGGTGGCGTGCCGCTGGTCAAAGTTTCGCGTTTGACGTGGCCTTTGTCGATGGCAGGAAAATCATATCCGGTTGCCCAGCGCTTGGTGCTGCCTTCTGGCCGGAAGGTATAAACGCCTGCCTTAAAGGCCTCAAATTCTGCGGCATCATCGGCAAAATATTCTACGCGGACGCGATCATAATTGTGACGCCCCTGGTTGATCGGCAGGTGCCAGCCCCAATACTCTGGATTGCGCTTGTAGACGATATAGCGATTGATTTCAAAATCATCGACCACATAGGGGCCACTGCCCATCTGCGTCATCAGGCTTGGCTCGTCCAGACGTTCGCCGGTTTTTTCATACCAGGCCTTTGAAAACACGTTGGTTCCGCCGACTTGCGACACCAAAGACCGGCGGGAAATGCCATCGACAAAGCTGTACCGAATGGTGTGGTCATCCAAGACTTCGGCACCGCTGATACGTTGCTTTACGGCACGAGCATAGCTGCGAATGCCCTGTTCTAGAAACAGATTGTGGGTGAACAGAACATCATGGGCGGTCACGGGTGATCCGTCAGAGAAACGCGCCTCGGGCCGCATATGGAAAATGCACCACTTTTTGTTTTTAGGGTATTCCACCGTATGGGCCAGCAATCCGTAGGAATCCGTCAAGCTGTCCGAGGGAATCGGCGTGCCAAAAGGGCCATCTGCAAACAGGGATTCGCCCGTCAGACCAGAATACAGCCCCGAGCGGCCTTTGCTGGCAAAACGATTCATCCCGTCAAAGGTGCCGCGGGTGGATACGGAAATCTCGCCGCCTTTGGGCGCGTTGGGGTTCACATAATCAAAATGCGGGAAATCCGCTGGGTATTTCAAATCTCCAAAAAACGAATAACCGTGCGATTTGATGATCTCGTCGTCGTCCGCATACACTCTGCCCGGCATGCCAAGCCCCAGGGCCGCGACGCTGCTGCCCATCAAGGTCAGCATATTGCGACGTGTCATTTCGGTGAAATTCGGTTTGTTGGATTTCTGAAGCATGCTGCCCCTCCTTAGCCAGAATTGGGCGTGATCAGTCGCCCGCCTGTCTTGTTCCTCTTAAGGTAACGTAATTGGCGCGGATGGCTACATTCAAGGCAAGAATAATAAACAAGAAGTGAAGCCAGCGTTTTTAACGCTTGGTTTGGCGCTCTAAGGCCTTGCGGACAAAGAAAAAGGCCGTTGCGCAAAGCAACGGCCTTCAAAACTCTAACAAATGCGTGTGCTTAGCCGCCTTGGCTTTGCAAATAGGCAATCAGGTTGGCACGATCAGCCGGCTTTTTCAAACCGCTAAAGCCCATTTTGGTGCCAGGTGCGAACCCTTTGGGGCTTGCCAAGAAACCGTCAAGGTTTTCGGCGGTCCAAACATCAGCGACAGCAACCAGCGCGCCAGAGTAGCCAAAGCCATCCGCAGCAGAAACAGCGCGGTCAACAATGCTAAACAGATGTGGGCCAGTGGCGTTTGCGCCATCTTCCAGCTTGTGGCAAGCCTTACATTTGCCAAACACTTTGGCACCTTTTGCGAGGTCGGCAGAGGCCAGCAGCTCTTGCAAAGAGGGGCCTTCTTCTGCTGCGTCGTCCGTCGAAGCAACTTCCACTTCGATCGCATAACCTGCTTTGGCGTGATCGCCGTGGCCACCGCCTGTGTGGTAGAGGGTTTCTGCAACCCATGCACCCAGAAGGTAAACCAAGAGCGCACCGCAGAACGCGCCCAGTACTTTAGTCATTGTCATCGTGTCGAACATGCTACGTTTCCATCTCGTGGCGTTTGCGGCGTATCTATCCGCTTCCTTCCGTTGAACGCAAGGTATAGTTACCGCGACCAATCGCCCTTGTCGGGAAAAAATGGGAAAATTCGGAATGACACAGCGTATCGCATTTCAAGGAGAGCCCGGTGCTTACTCGCACGAGGCCTGTCGCAACGCCCGCCCCGACATGGAGGCGCTGGCCTGCGCGACCTTTGAAGAAACCATTGATGCGGTGAAGTCCGGCGCAGCCGCGCTGGCCATGCTGCCGGTGGAAAATTCGACCTATGGGCGGGTGGCAGACATTCACCGGCTTTTGCCCAACAGCGGGTTACGGATCATTGACGAGGCTTTTGTACGGGTGCACATCAACCTGCTTGCGGTGCCTGGTGCCAAGATTTCGGACGTTAAAGAAGCCTATTCGCATCTGGTGTTGCTGCCGCAATGCGCCGGTTTCTTGGGGGAACATGACATTCGCGGTCGGGTCAGCCCTGACAATGCCCGCGCCGCGCGCGAGGTGGCCGAGCAAGGCGACATTCACACAGCTGCTTTGGCCAGCGAACTGGCTGCCGATATTTATGGTTTGGATGTCTTGGCGCGCCACGTCGAAGATCATGACAACAACACCACGCGGTTTCTGATCATGGCCCCCGAGGCTCAATTGCAGCGTCGCGCGGGCGAATTTGGCATGATCACCAGCTTTGTCTTTCAGGTGCGCAACATCCCGGCTGCGCTGTACAAAGCCATGGGTGGCTTTGCCACCAACGGTGTCAATATGACCAAGCTGGAAAGCTATATGGTGGATGGACGCTTTACCGCGACGCAGTTTTACGCCGAGGTTGAAGGCCACCCAGAGGATCGCGGTCTGGAGCTCGCCTTAGAAGAACTGGCCTATTTCACCACGAACATTGATATTTTGGGTGTCTATCCGGCGGCAAAATCGCGCCACATCGACTAGGCCAATTTAGCTGGCCATCTGATAGCGATCTTCCAGATTGCGACATTGCGACTGAAACCGTTCTTGCAGTTTCTTGTCGATATTGCCGCGCGCCAGTTTCATCGACTGCACCAAAAGCCGCATTGGCAAAGTGCGCGCGTCAATATCGGTTACAAGGTGCAACCGCGTGCGTTTGCGAGAGAGCGCCACCAGTTCGAAATCTATTTTGATGTCCAAACCTTGGGTTTTCACGTCAAGAACAACCCGTTCTGGCCGCTCAAACGTCACAATCTCTGCGCGCATTTTGATCGCTTTGCCGCGCCAATCAAAATCGATTTTCCAAGACGACCCGACACCAAATTCAGACGCGTCTGTGTTGCGGACCACTTCGATCCCGCGCCGCATCGCCATGCGCTCAAATACGTCATACTCCGACAACAAATTGAATGCATCGTCGATAGGAACGTCGAGGTCTTCTTTTGCCGAAAATTGCATCTGTCTGCTCTTATTTAGGGTTTGGGTTAATATTAGGTAAGTTTTGCGTCAATCAAGCCTGTCCGCAAGCCAGTTCTGCAAAATAAAATGGGCTATTGAGCCTTTTCTTGCCGGTCGGATCGTTGGGTGTGTGCCTTCAAAACAACTCATCATCTCTTCGCGGGTCAACCAGACCGCATCGGCGATCTCTGCCGGGTCAATTGTGATCTCGCTTGACGTGGCGATGCCGTGACAGCCCATCATCAAAGACGAGGGGTAAGGCCAGGGTTGAGATCCCAGATAGCGCACATCGCCCACCTGCACACCCGCTTCTTCAAACACTTCGCGGCGCACTGCGGCCTCGGGAGTTTCACCCGGCTCTACAAAGCCAGCCAGCAGCGAATACATATCCTCGGGCCAATCGACACCGCGGCCCACCAACACCCGGTTGCCATTGGTGATCAGCATGATGACAACGGGATCGATGCGCGGAAAATGCTGCCGCCCGCAAGCACCACAACTGCGCTGCCAGCCACCGGACGCTATATCAGTTCCGGCACCACATGTGGCGCAGAACCGGTGCAACCGGTGCCATTCAATCACCGAGCGCGCCGTTGCCGCCAACTCCGCGTCCATCGCGCTAAGATCTGCCATGATATTGCGCAATTCAATAAAGGCGTCGCTGGCAGGAACTGCAGGGTGCTGCTGTTGGGTTTTGTCCAGAAAACCATTGTCCGGCAGCTCTTGTGATTCCGGATCCCAGCCCGAAATATCAGAGGCAAACACAACTGTGCCATCATCCTTGCCCAGCAACACCGGGCGTTCTGCGCGGGTGGCAAAAATCGGATGATCAAGCGGCAACCGCACCAATGCCTTGTCACTGTCGCCATGCACTAAGGGCTTGCCGCGCCACAACACAATGCTGCGGGCGTCGGGTGCTTTCAGGGCCTTATCGAATGCCTCGGCATCAGACCTAAGCAGGTTCATACGGTCCAGACCTGCGCCGCCAAAAGTAACTGTTTCGAAATCGATCATGGTTAGACCTTAGATATGCTGCGCCGTTTTGCGGCCGAATAGTTCGTGCCTAGCCCTACGCTGCTCGGCCAGAATTGTCCCGAATAAACTCGGCCTTAACAGCATTCCTGTAGCAAATTGATACGTTTGCATACATTGACACAACCTAAAGAAGAGTTAAACTGGCAACATTCCATTTAATCACATAGGCCCTCATTTGCAGCCAACAGATCCTGCCAAAAGCGCGCATATTTATTTGCATATCCTTGCAACATCGGATGTGCATGGCGCGCTGTTTGATCAGGCGATCCCCCAGGCAGATGGCCTCGATTTTGGATCCCTGCGCACCATTGCCTCAATGGTATCCAGCAAAAGACAGGCCCACCCAAATTGCATGTTGGTGGACAATGGGGATTTCCTGCAAGGGGCTCCGTTTTGCGATTTTCTCGCGTCCAAAGATCTTGATCCCAGCACCGCCCATCCGATTATCTCGGCGATGAATATCATGGGCTATGACGCCGTAGGCTTGGGAAATCACGAATTTGACTATGGGTTGCCCTATCTTGAAAAGGCCGTGGCGCAGGCACAGTTTCCACTGATCTGCTCAAATCTAATGTCGCCCCGCGCCTGTTGGCTTCCCTCGGTGATTTTGCAAAAGAAACTACAGGGCACGCAAAAGGGCCAACATGTTGTAAACATTGGCATCCTAAGCGTCATGCCCCAGCACGTGCTAAAGTGGAACCATCTGCATATGAGCAAACAGGTCTGCGCCCGCAATATGCTGCATTCTGCGCGCGAAACCGCAGCAAGACTGCGCGAGGCCGGCGCTGATCTGGTGCTCGCGCTGGCGCATACCGGGCTGGGGCTGCCAACGGCTGGCCCAGACAGCGAAAACCTGGCGATTTTGATGGCAGAACACTGTGATATTGATGCCATGGTCTGCGGGCACATCCACGAGGTATTTCCAAATACTGCAGTTCCGAACAGCCCTGCGGTGAATGCAACAACCGGGCATATTCGCGGCGTGCCAACCGTGATGCCCGGCTTCAACGCCTCGCATCTTGGGGAAATCACCCTAGAATTGCGTCAGGTTGGGGCGCAGTGGCGGGTGCAGGACTCGCAGGTAAATCTGCACGCAACACAAGCGCAGCCGCTTGGGGGCCAAGACGCGCTTTCAAAACAGCTAGACCGGATTTTTCAACCGCTCCGAACCTCTGCGGAACGCGCCTCACGCGCTGTTGTCGCGCAAACAGATTGGCCTATTCACAGCTATTTCGCCTGCCTGCCAGACGATCCGTCCGTTGCTTTGACGGCGGCGGCGCAACAGCACTTTGCCCAGAGCTTGGTGGGCAAGCAGATCCCACGCGACATTCCGATTCTTTCAGCGGCCTGCCCCTATAAATTTGGTGGGAAATCCGGGCCAGAGCATTTTACAGACCTGCCCATTGGCAAGGTTCAAGTCAAAGATCTGCATGATCTGCAACCCTTCCAGAATGCGGCCTACGCCCTGCTTATGACCGGGTATGACATCCGCAATTGGCTGGAAATGTCCGCAGGTTGGTTTCGCCACCTGCAAGTCCAAAGCGGTACGTCTGATCTGCTAGCGCCGGATTTTCCCTGTTACAGCTTTGATGTGATTTTTGGGCTAAACTATGAAATCGACCTGACGCAGCCTGCAAAATTCACCCGCTTTGGTAACCGAATCCCTCACAATGGTTCTGGCGTAGCTCCCAAGAAAGGACGCATTTCGAATCTGATGTTTGACGGGCTGCCCCTACAGGATGATCAACCCTTTGTGCTTGTGACCAACAGCTACCGGGCCGGCGGTGGCGGCAACTTCCCCATTCCCGCAACCACCCAGACACTTCCCCTGCCCACCATGGCCATCCGGGACCTGATCAAAGACTACCTGCAAGAGGGAAGTCACAGGCCAGATTTGACCAGCGCACCTTGGAAATTTCGAGCAATATCAGGCACTCAGGCAAAGTTTCACAGCAGCCATCTTGCCTTGGACCACGCGCGACACTGGCCATTGCTGACGCCTGACATCAGCCGACCTGCCCCACAGGGCTTTGTTGAATTCACCTATGATTTCAACCGGACCAGCCCGCTTGCATTCTTAGATCACCCCGCATATATCCAATCTTGAGAGGTTGGCGCGGGCAAGCGCCTCGCCAACCCGGTCAGATCCGGAAGGAAGCAGCCGCAACGAGCCCCGCTTGGGTCGATGTTCAACCTCTCACCTATTGCCCTGGGCAGCCGCCCAATGAAACGGAGGGTTTTATGATTGTCGCCACCCCTCTTCAGGCGATTGCCTAACAAGGCTTTTCAAACCGCCTGAACTCGTTACGTTTGTTGCACCCTTGCAGCAACGCCTAAAACTGTTTCATAGGCAAACCAATGACAATCACTTTTCAAGACCTAGGTTGGTCTCAACACTTTGCGCAGCTTCATGACATCACCGGCCCCGGCCAGGTGTTTCGCGTTGCCTCGGTCCATCGGGACCGCGTTATGGGGCTTTCGCCGGAGGGTGAAAAAACCCTGATCGAACCAAATCACAACACTGGCCATATCGCGGTGGGTGACTGGGTGCTGACCGATGACGAACTGCGCATCACCGAACGACTAGAACGCAAATCCCTGTTGCAACGCCGGGCTGCGGGGCGCGAGGCACGCGCACAATTGATCGCCGCAAATGTCGACACGCTGTTTATCGTCAGCTCGTGCAATGATGATTTTAATGTCGCCAGACTGGAACGCTATCTGGCATTGGCGCAATCCACCGATTGCTTTGCGGTGATTGTGCTGACCAAAGCGGACCTTTGTAATGACGTCGATTCATACCGTCGGCAAATTCAGCAGATCCCATTGGCCCCGCCCGTTGAAATCCTGAACGCCAAGGATCCGGCAGATATTCAAGCCATCTTGGCTTGGGTCAGCCATGGGCAAACCGCTGCAATCGTGGGGTCATCGGGCGTCGGCAAAACCACTATTGCCAATGGCATGACGCTGGAACAAGCGGCCACAGGCGACATTCGCGACGATGACGCCAAGGGGCGTCATACCACCACATCGCGTCATCTGCGCCGCATGAACAATGGCGGCTGGTTGATTGATACGCCGGGCATGCGCGAATTGCAGTTGTTTGATGCCCAAGAGGGCATCGAAGCGCTGTTTGACGATCTGTTCACTCTGGCGCAGCAGTGCAAATTCAGCAATTGCGCCCATGAAAGCGAACCCGGCTGCGCTATCAAAGCTGGAGTTGCGGCCGGGGACATCGACGCTGATCGGCTAAACCGCTGGCGCAAACTGGTGTTGGAAAACCAGTATAACAACGAAAGCGTTGCCCAAGCCCGTTCGCGCGATCGCAGTTTTGGCCGCATGGTCAACTCGGCCCAACGCGCAGCCAAACACCGCAAAGGGCGCAAATAGCTAGCGACAAACGCCACCGGGCCGCGGCAATTTCCTGCGGTGGCCCGCCTTTGCCCACTCAAACTGACCATCGGTTTCGACCGCGCAGGGGCGCACAGCGCGCAGTCGGCCCAGGGCCTGATCAACCGGCTCGCCCGCCTCGACCATCAACCGCAGCGCTGCCATACCAGAGCGGCCACAGCCCCCCATGCAATGAATCAGTACGCGGCCACCACCCTTTAGCGCCAGCAAAGCCGCTTCGGCCGCCGCAGGCCAGGCCGCTTCAAAGGCTTTGTCGGGCACGCCAAAATCTGGCACCGGCAAATGCACCCAGCGGGCTGCGCGGGCACGAAAATCAGCCCCCAAAGTTTCCGCCCCATGGTCTACCATTTCGCCCGATGTTGTCAGCGACATGACAATCGAGGGTTTCCATTCCGCCATATGATCCAGATCCATATCATAGGCCGCACCGCGACCGGGCATTGGCGATATCGCCAAGACACCGCCACCAACCGATAAGGCATGTAACGAAAAACCAGCCATCTCTCCCCCTTGCAGAGGGCGCGCAATAGGCGTGCCCAGCAAGAGTGATCCTTCCAAGAGAATCGCCGTCTGCCAAGTAAAATCTATCCCGTGATCGCTTCGACCACCTGTCCGGGATAGCGCGCGGCCCAGTCAGACAGAAAGGCCGCCACCGTTTCATCGCCCGCTGATGTGATGTCACGTTCGGGCAGGGCCACCCCATGATGCAGCACCAATTCCAAACACGCGATGTAATCCCGTTCAGCCCGCTGCGGGCAATTCTCAGATCCGTGGATGATTGTGGACAACAAGGTGCCCCCATAGGTGTTCACATGGGCAAGATCGGGCCCCAAGCCCAGAAGCAGCGCCAGCATATCAGGCAGCCCCTCCCAGCCTGCCAACTGCACAGGGGTCAACCCTTCGCTATTGGGACGATCAAATTCCACCCCCAGCGCCACCAAGTGCCGCACATGCTCTGCTTTGCCCGGCAAATGCAGGATCTCGGCAATGATATTGCGATAGGCCTCTGGCAATTGATCCGGGTTCAGGAACGCGCCTTCTGTGGCCATGCCATCGGCGGCTTTTGCCAAAAGCGCCTCTTCCTTTGTCAGCGTAACCGCTAAAGGCGCCGCTGTGCGGTTTTCGATGGCCTGCGCCACAGCCCTGTTGCCAAAAACCCGCGCATAGGCATAGGCCGTGCCCCCTTGGTACGTCCTTTCCAGGTCTGCTCCCGCGGCCAAAAGCGTCTCTATAAGGGGCGCATCACACATCCGGCGCGCCGCCTGATGCAGCGCAGGTATAACAATTGGGGCCTCGCCGCCAACCGGCGCGGCCTGAAATTCATTCACATCCGCCCCCGCCGCAATCAGCATTTGCACCGCCGCCAAATCGCCAAAATCCAGAGCCCGCAACAAAGCATTTGTACCCGCCGGTTTCGCCCCGTGATCCAACAACAGTTTTAACCCATGCCGATGGCCCAACTCGGTGGCGTGATACAGGCTCTCGCCGTCATTGGGATCTGCGCCGTTTTGCAACAGCCAGGCCGCAAGCGGCATATTATCAGCATGACCGATCGCGCCATAAAGCGCCGAAAGCGGATGTGGGTTTTGTGGCCCAACAGGCATGCTGTCATTCACATCTGCGCCTAGACCGCGCAGCATTTCGGCAATGTCCAACATGTCTTGCTCAAGATCAGGCCGCGCATGGATCCAGCGGGAAAAACACAAATGCAGGATCGGTGTTTTTGGCCCTAATTTCTGCACCGCCGCCAGAGGATTTTCCCAAAGCGCCGCCTGCACGGCCGCTTTATCATACAGCGCGATCTGCAGTCCCAAAAAGCCGGTTGCCAGATCCGGAGTTTCGCCCAGCAAATGCGCAATCACTCTCACCTGCCCCTGTGCCACCGCCAGCTTCAACCGCTGCACCCGCGACGCGCGATCCAAACCAATGGTTTCGGCGGCAAGCTTCAGCGCGGGCCAACTGGCAAAATTCTGTTCCTGGGCAATCACATGCAGAAAATCCGCATGCTGCAAAACCGTACCCAACGCGCGGGGCGGGTGCTGCTTAAGGCGTTGATGAGCCACAGGCAGGCCCGCTAAATAATCCCGCCTAAGCTGTTTGGCACGACGGCGCAGCACATCAAGCTGCAATTGGGGTGTGAATTGAGGGTCAGATTGGGTCATCGGTTTCTCCGCACAGCCCAGTGGTTCGCTTTAAGGGCAGGAAAATCCGAAAGTCGGTTTTCATAAATCTAGGGGATGCCTCTGGCTTTCCGCGAACCTGGCGGCCGTCCCTATCGGCCAATGGCAAGCTAACCGCGGCCTTTCCCCCAATGCAACCCTGGATCTTCACCTTTGCCCAAATACTTTGGGGTGAGCGATGAAACATCGTTTCAACGCGAGGGGCAAAGCCCCTGACAAGGTCCGCAACCCGGCGCGCAACCACAGCTGCCCCGCGTCAATCCGGTAGACGCGCCGCCCCCCAGCGCATACCTTACATGCGACGCGATTCATAAGGCACAGCATGAGCGATACGCAAAACACCCACGACACCCCGTCTGGCTATCAAGTTCTCGCCCGCAAATACCGACCCGAGACCTTTGTGGATCTCGTGGGCCAAGACGCCATGGTGCGCACGCTGAAAAACGCCTTTGCCGCCGACCGCATCGCTCAGGCCTTTGTGATGACCGGCATTCGCGGCACCGGGAAAACCACCACCGCGCGCATTATTGCCAAGGGCATGAACTGCATCGGTCCCGATGGCACGAGCGGCCCCACCACCGAGCCCTGCGGCCAATGTGAACATTGCACCGCCATCATGGAAGGTCGCCATGTGGATGTGATGGAAATGGATGCCGCCTCGCGCACTGGCGTCGGCGACATCCGCGAAATCATCGACTCGGTGCATTACCGCGCGGCCTCTGCCCGCTACAAAATCTATATCATCGACGAAGTGCACATGCTCTCGACCAGTGCCTTTAACGCGCTGCTGAAAACCCTCGAAGAACCGCCGGCCCATGTGAAATTCATCTTTGCCACCACCGAAATCCGCAAAGTTCCGGTCACGGTGCTGTCACGCTGCCAGCGCTTTGATCTGCGCCGCATCGAACCCGAAGACCAAATCCGCATGCTGCGCAAGATCGCGGATTCCGAGGGTGCTGCGATTGCCGATGATGCCCTGGCGCTGATCACCCGCGCCGCCGAAGGCTCCGCCCGCGACGCGACCTCCTTGCTGGACCAAGCCATTTCCCACGGGGCTGGCGAAACCACCGCCGTGCAAGTGCGCGCCATGTTGGGGCTGGCAGATCGTGGACGGGTGCTGGACCTCTATGACATGATCATGCGCGGCGACGCTGGGGCGGCGCTCAATGAATTGTCCTCGCAATATGCCGACGGGGCCGACCCCATGGCGGTATTGCGCGATCTGGCGGAAATCACCCATTGGATATCCGTGGTCAAAATCACCCCCGAGGCCGCGGATGACCCCACCATCAGCCCGGACGAACGCGCCCGCGGCCAAGCCATGGCGGGCCAACTGCCAATGCGTGTGATGACCCGTATGTGGCAAATGCTGCTCAAGGCGCTGGACGAGGTGGCAACCGCCCCCAATGCAATGATGGCCGCCGAAATGGCCATCATCCGGCTGACCCATGTGGCAGAGTTGCCCAGCCCCGAAGATCTGATCCGCAAATTGCAAAACACACCGGTGCCACCCGCCCCTCCAGGTGGCGGCGGCGGTGGCGGCGCATCTGCGCCCGCCTCCCAAGGCAGCACCCAGGCCTATGCAGGCACGCAAATGACCGGGTCAAGCGCGGGCGGCGGCGGCACGGTCACAGCGCTTGTGCCACAGGCAGAACAGGCGCTTGCGCGCTACGCCAGTTTTGATCACGTGATTGAACTCATCCGCCAGCAACGCGATGGCAAACTGCTGATGGATGTCGAAGCAGACCTGCGGCTGGTGTCCTACCGCCCGGGCCGCATCGAGTTTGAACCCGCCCCCAATGCGCCGCGTGATCTGGCGCAACGGCTGGGGCAACGCTTGCAACAGTGGACAGGCAATCGCTGGGCTGTAACCGTGGTGAACCAAGGTGGCGCAGAAACCATCGTGCAAAAGCGCAATGCCGCCCAAAATGCCATCAAGGCCGAAGCCATGGCGCATCCGCTTGTCCAAGCGATCATTTCTGCCTTTCCCAAGGCCAAAATCACCGACATCAAAACCCAAGCAGCCATCGCCACTCAGGCCCAGGCCGAAGCCCTGCCCGAGGTCGAAGACGAATGGGACCCCTTTGAAGAAGAGTGACCCAAAGCGGGCTTCACCGCGCCACACAACAAGAACACCAAGCACTTTCACATTGGCATAAAGGTGCAAGATTTGGCGAGTTTTGCAAAAATCACCACCCAAAGACAGCCTATTGCGCCCCCCCACTTGTTCAAGGCCCGCGCAATTGCGATATGTGCTCTAGTGATTTACGGCGCGGCGCGCCCCCGAAACAAGGAGAACACAATGCTCAAAGGACTGGGCCAGATTGGCGATATGGCCAAGATGATGAAACAAGCGCAAGAAATGCAAACCAAAATGACCGACATGCAGGATGACCTGAACAACATGACAGTCATTGGCGAGAGCGGTGCAGGTCTTGTCAAAGCCACCGCATCCGCCAAGGGCGAGCTCAAGGCCCTTGATATTGATCCCTCGATCTTTGTGGCCTCTGAAAAAGAAGTGGTCGAAGACCTCATTCTTGCTGCCATCAAAGACGCGCAATCCAAAGCCGGCGACAAGGCCCAGTCGGAAATGGCGAAAATCACCGAAGGTCTCGGCCTGCCTGCCGACTTCAAGATGCCTTTCTGATATCCCGCCACTCCCTGATTTGTTCTTGAAATAAATACCCAAATTGCGACGGTGCCCCGCGCGCCGTCGCCCCAGGATCAAGCGACACCCCGCATGAGCAGCAGCGATCTAGAAATATTGATAGACCTGATGGCCCGCCTGCCAGGGCTTGGGCCACGGTCTGCCCGGCGCGCTGTTCTGCATCTTATCCGCAAACGTGCACTTTTGCTCACGCCGCTGTCAGATGCCATGACCCAGGTGGCCGCAACCGCGCGCGAATGTTTAAACTGCGGCAATGTGGGCACCTCTGACATCTGCGATATCTGTGAAGATGACCGGCGTGCCACTGGCGAACTTTGTGTGGTCGAAGACGTCGCAGATCTTTGGGCCATGGAACGCGCCGGGGTTTTCAAAGGCCGCTACCATGTGCTAGGCGGCACCCTGTCGGCGCTGGACAGCATCGGTCCCGAAGATCTGTCCATTCCGCGCCTTGTGGATCGGGTCACCAGCGAGCACATTTCTGAAGTCATCTTGGCGCTAAATGCCACGGTAGATGGCCAGACCACAGCCCATTACATTGCTGACCAACTCGAAGATCAGGTGATCCTTTCGTCTTTGGCCCAGGGCGTGCCAATTGGTGGCGAACTGGATTATCTGGACGAAGGTACAATTTCCGCCGCGCTCAAGGCCAGAAAACCAATCTAGCAAGCGCCGCTTACGCAATTTTTGCATATTCAAAATGCCTTTTTCGGGAATTCTCTGGATATTTTCTATGTGACAGCTTGGCCCCATTCAAATCTGGAGCCGCTATATGTCCCTTTTATCTTCCCGCGCCTGGCGCACGATCTTGCCGCTTTTTATTGTCAGCCTGCTGCCTTTTGTGACCTCTGCTATGCGCACGCATTGGGTGCTGACCACAAGCCCTGAAACCATAGATGATCCAAGTTTCATGCATTTTCTAGAGATGCCATGGCCGATTTTGTCACATATGATCGGTGGCAGCCTGTTCTGCCTGATCGCCATCGTACAATTCACCCCGGAAACCCGCCAAGCCCTTGGCCGCTGGCACCCCCGTCTTGGACGCATTGCCATTCTGGCAGGCATGACCGCCGCTCTTTCGGGGGTTTGGATGGTTATCTATCACCCGGCAAATGCCTTGACGCTGCCGATCATGTCCGCCGGGCGGTTTCTCTTTGGTCTGGCCATGGCGCTATCCATATGCCTTGCGATGATCGCAGCCGGCCGCCGGCAATTTCAACACCACCGGGCCTGGATGATGCGGGCCTTTGCCCTGGCCACCGCAGGGGCCACTCAAGGCGTGCTGATCATGGCCCATAGCGCACTAACCGGCACCATGACCGCGCAGGCCATCGCGCTTTTTGCCTGGGTTGGTTGGACCATCAATATAGCGGTTGTCGAAGCGCTGATTGTGCGGGCAAACCGCCTGGCCCCCCTGCGCTCCCCGCGCACGGCCTAGGGCTGGCTCAACACAAACCTGTCCGAAATATTCAAGACCGGGCCAAAATTTCGCGCTACCCTTGGCCCATCATTTCAAAAAGAGGTCCAGATGATTTTCCGCTACAGCATTCTCTATGTCGACGACGTCGCCGCGACGTTGGATTTTTACCAAAAGGCCTTTGGGCTCACGCTTGGATTCCTGCACGAAAGCGGCGACTATGGCGAATTGAAAACCGGCGACACCAAATTGGCCTTTTCCTCAAAAAAGCTGATGCACAGCCTCGGAAAATCTCCGGGCAAAGCTGATCCGCAAAACCCCGTGTTTGAAATCGCCTTTGAATGCGAGGATGTGTCGCAAGCACTGGCCACCGCCCTAAGCGCCGGGGCCAGCCTGGTGCAAGACGCACGCGAGGAACCCTGGGGGCAAACCACCTCTTATGTCAGCGACCCAAACGGCTACCTGATAGAGATTTGCTCTCCGGTTGCCAGTGCGGGTTGATGCAGCTGGGTCCTCAAATCCAGAGACCCGCGCAGCCCGCGCGGGCTCATGCCAAACCAACGCTGAAACTCTCGGGTCATATGCGCCTGATCTGAAAACCCGCTGTCTGCGGCGAGATCCGCAAAGGGCTCGCCAAGCCGCAAAGCCGCGCGCCGCACCCGCGCAAGGCGCAGCCAGAAGATCGGGGCAAACCCGGTGTCGCGCAGCATACGACGGTGCAAGCTGCGCACGGAAACCCCAAGGATCTTGGCCCCCGCGCCAACACTGGGCGCGTTTTTAAGTACCGCAATGGTTGCCATGGCATCCCCGGCGGCCATTACCGCCCCGGAAATATCCGCCTCTGCCCCGGCCGCATCCTTTGGCAGGGCATACAACAGCGCCTGTGGCACTTGCACACCTGGCGCCAGCCGAAAGCCGGTCAACTTTGTGCCCTTTTGTAAGGCAGCGGTTTCCGGTGCGGCCTGCAATGCAGACAATCGCCAGACCGGAGCCGCATCTGGCCTTTCCCACAAAATCAGGTCACGACACCCATCAGGCAAAATCAAAGCCCGGTCAGTCTTGGTGGCCACATGGGTCCATTTTTGCAAAATCAGCGACATGCCCCATTCTGCCCGCCCAGCAAAAAGCCCGCAACCTTTCGGCGCGGGCTTTGGCATGTCATGGTCTGAAAAATCGCTTATGGCTGCTCATCTTCATCATCATCACCACCGGGCAAATCAAAGAAGCTATCCGCGTCAGAATAATCTGCGTCGCCACGCGGGTCGGCGCCGTCATCGCTATCCGTTCCACCAAGTGTAAAGGTCTCCAGACCCTCGATGGCTGATGGGATGCGCGGTTCTGCTTCCATTTCCAAAGATTGCTCGGTGCTGACCAGTTTACGGCGCTCATCATCACTCATCACGCCGCCCTCGGCCGCGCGTTTGGCCGCCGCTTTCTGAACCGCTTTGTCCAGTTCGGACTGTTTACACAGGCCCAGCGCAACCGGATCGATCGGCTGAATATTGGCAATGTTCCAATGGGTGCGTTCGCGAATCGCCTGAATGGTTGGCTTGGTTGTGCCCACCAGCTTTGACACCTGACCATCGGTCAGTTCTGGGTGGAATTTCACCAACCACAGAATCGATGCCGGACGATCCTGACGCTTAGACAGCGGCGTGTAACGTGGCCCGCGGCGTTTTTCTTCACCCACAGCAGCGGCGTTGAACTTCAACTTCAGCTTATACAGGGCGCTGTCTTGGGCGTTGTCGATTTCTTCTTGGGTCAGTTGGTTGTTGGCAATTGGGTCAAAGCCCTTCACACCAGTTGCCACATCACCATCCGCAATGCCCTGCACTTCCAACTCGTGCATGCCTACAAAATCAGCAATCTGTTTAAAGCTGATCGTCGTGTTATCGACAAGCCACACAGCGGTGGCCTTCGCCATAATTGGTTTTGCCATAACGGCCTCCTAAAACATAGTTTTCCCGTCGCCAGACTTTGCGTCTGACGGCATCCTTTGGGGGATGCGGGTTTCCATTGATGGGGAACTTGAAGCCGATATAGTGCGCCCAAGGCAAAAAGGAAAGAGTGAATGCGGTTTCTGATGATCTTCCTCAGCATGGTTTTGCTGACACCCCCCGCCCAGGCCGACGCAGAACGGGCAGGCGAATTTGACTACTATGTGCTGGCTCTCAGTTGGTCACCCAACTGGTGCGCTCTGGAAGGCGACAGCAAAAACGCGCCGCAATGTGACCCCCGTCATGACCATGGCTGGATCTTACACGGCCTGTGGCCGCAATTTCATCGGGGTTGGCCCAGCTATTGCCGCACAACCGCGCGCGCGCCATCCCGCAGCATGACCAAGGACATGGCTGACATCATGGGCACTGCTGGTCTGGCCTGGCACCAATGGAAAAAACACGGCAGCTGTTCGGGGCTCTCAGCACCCGATTATTATGCCCTGTCGCGCAAGGCCTATGCACAGATCACCCGCCCAAAGATCTTTCGCAAATTGCAGAAACAAATTACCTTGCCCGCTGCGCTGATCGAACAAGCCTTTTTGCAAGACAATCCCGAGCTCGCTGCCGACGGGCTGACCGTCACCTGCAAACAAGGCCGCATCCAAGAGGCCCGCATTTGCCTGTCCAAAGACCTGACACCGGTGCCCTGCGGCCGTGATGTGATCAAGGATTGTTCCCTCTCAGACGCTGTGTTTGACCCAATTCGCTAACCTCAAACCCTTCACATTTCCCAAAATACTCTGGGGTGAGCGGGGAAATCAACGATTTCACCGTGAGGGGCAAAGCCCCATTGCCCAACGGCGCAAAAGCTACCGCGTCACTATCGCGCTTTTACATTGTCCAAACACAAGGCTATGACCAAAGCCGATAGATCCGCCCTGCATATTTAGTGACCAATTTCCAGTGCCCCGCTCAATGACCCGATTGCAAAAATACCTCCACCTTTATGAAAACATGGCCGCCGCCCTGTTTCTCATTGTGGCTTTGGTTTTGCCGCGCGTTTCTGCGGTGCTTGTCGAGTTCATCCCCGGGGTGGACACGGTGATCATCTGCACGGGCTCAGAATATGTCACCCTGACATTGGGCCCCGACGGCACGCCCATCGATGTCGCAGAAAGCAGCGACAACCGCTGCACCCTTTCAGATACCCCCGAGCTCACCGTTGCGCTACAGCCCTTTTGGCACCAGCTGGCGCGCGGCTTTCAACACCCGTTTAAGGTTGTTGAAAACGGCCAATCCACCCTCGACCGCCTCGCGCACCTGGAACCCTCCCGCGCGCCTCCTGCTGTGATCTGATCCTCACTAAAAACTCAGATTTAACAGGAAAAACAAAATGACCGATGCAACTGCACCGGGCACCTCCGCGTCTTATGCGACCGGCGGCGCCTTCTATCGTCTCGTCTGGAAATGGCACTTTCTTGCCTCTCTCTATGTCTTACCCTTTATGGCCATGCTGGCCTTGACCGGCGGCATTTACCTTTACAAACCCCAGATCGAATCCTGGCTCTATGCCGACCAAATTTATGTGACACAGGGCGCAGAAACCCTCAGCTACGAAGCCCAAATCGACGCTCTGCGTGCTCATTCTGGCATCACCCGCCTGCGCGGGGTCACCACTTATGATGACCCAACCCGCAGCACAAAGATCGAATTCAACGACGGCGAAAAAATCCGTTCCTATGCCTGGGTCAACCCTTATAGCGGCGAGGTGCTGGGCACAGTTGAACGCGACAAAACCGCGATGCACCTGCTCAAGAAATTCCACGGAGAGCTGCTGCTTGGCAAAGCCGGTACCAAATTTGTCGAACTGGCCGCCCATTGGGCGATTGTGATGTTCATCACCGGGGTCTACCTCTGGTGGCCGCGGGGAAATCGCAGCCTGAAACAAGCGGTATCTCCCCCCAAAGGCAGCCCCAAGCAAGGCCGCAGCTGGTGGCGTGAAACCCATTTGTTCACTGGTTTTCTAGCCACTCTTCTGGTGGTGCCAATCCTGCTTTCTGGCTTGCCGTGGACAGATGTTTGGGGCGGCGGGCTGTCTTATGTGCAGGAACAAACCGGTCAGAAATCCCAATCTCTTCGGTTCAGCCGCTCGGTGCCCAATTCAACCACATCAGAGGGTCTCACAATTGCCTATGCTGATGTTTTTGCCACCGCAAAGGCCGAAGGTCTGATCGCCCCCTTTGAAATGCGGCCGCCCAAGAACGAAAAGGCCGCCTTCTGGATCCGCTCTGCCAGCCGCAACCGGCATGATCAAAACGAGCTGATCATCGACCAATACAGCGGAGCCGTCTTGAAACGGCATGATTTCACCAGCAATCCCGTGGTGGCAAAAACCGTATCTTACGGCATCTCCTTCCATCAGGGTGAACTTTACGGCTGGCTTAATCTGGCACAAAACACCCTCGCGGCTGTGCTGGCGTTTGGTCTCTCGCTCACTGGTTTCATAGCCTGGTGGAAACGCCGTCCAGCTGGCGCGCTTGGCGTCCCAAATGCACCTGACGCGGCTCTTTCACCGGCAATGATCATTCTGGTGGTCGCCCTGTCGCTCATCTTGCCGCTGGTGGGCGCGTCGCTGATCTTCGCCATAATCCTTGATTGGGTGCTCTTCCGCCGCATCGGTTGGTTCCGCAACCGCCAGCCATAGACCCTCTCCCTTAAACACCAAAGGCGGGCCACATCACGCAGGCCCGCCCCTTCACCTTTCTCAAAATACTCTGGGGTGAACGGGGAAATCATCGATTTCACCGAGAGGGGCAAAGCCCCTATTCTGCGACCTTCAAAACAATCTTGCCAATATGCTCACCTGCCTCCATGCGCGCATGGGCTGCGGCGGCATCTGCCAAATCAAATTCCTGATCCATCACCGGTGCAATGCGGCCGGCATCCAAAAGCGGCCAGACCTTAGCGCGCAATGTCTCGGCAATGCGCGCCTTGGCCAGATCGCTTTGCGGGCGCAGGGTTGATCCGGTGATCGTCAAACGTCGCATCATAACCTGAGCAAAGTTAAACTCCACTTTGGGGCCTTGCAGAAACGCGATTTGCACCAAACGCCCATCATTGGCCAGGGCGCGCACATTGCGCGGTAGATATGATCCACCCACCATATCCAAAATCAGATTGGCCCCACCTTCAGCCTTCACAACCTCAACAAAGTCAGCCTCCCGATAGTTCAGCGCAACCTCTGCGCCCAAATCGCGACACACAGCGCATTTTTCCTCTGAACCTGCCGTGGCAAACACCCGCGCCCCAAACACCGAGGCCAGTTGAATGGCCGTTGTGCCAATGCCAGAACTGCCCCCATGCACCAGAAACCGCTCGCCTGCCTGCAAGCCGCCGCGCTCAAACACATTGCTCCAGACCGTGAAATAGGTCTCTGGCAAACAAGCGGCCTCGCGCAATCCCATGCCCTTTGGCACCGGCAAACAATGGGCCGCGGGGGTCAAGACATAATCCGCATAGCCACCGCCGGGCAGCAGGGCGCAAACCGCATCTCCTTCGGCCCAGTCAGTGACGCCTGGCCCCACCGCCGCAATCACGCCCGAGGCTTCAAGCCCCGGCAAAGGGCTTGCGGTTGGCGGCGGCGCATATTTGCCCGCACGTTGCAGCGCATCAGGCCGGTTGACCCCGGCATAGGCCACTTTGATCAAGACCTCACCGGCGCTGGGTTGTGGCTTGGCAACTTCACACAATTGCAACACCTCCGGGGCACCGGGCTGCGTAATCTCCACTGCACGCATCATTTCGCTCATGCAAAATCCTCCAAGTTTTTTGTAAGTCGTCTGTTTGCCAAGCCTGCGAGTTTAATCGCCGCGCCATTGTCCGGGATATCCGGTCATCGGCTTTGGGGCTTTTATCCGTCCCAAAGCCTCCAGCGGTCCGGCCAAGGCTTTGCCCAAGGCGCTGCCTTTAAAGGCGGCTTTGGCCTTCTCAAATTGCATGACATTGTCGATGCGCCGATCCAGAAACGCCCAGGTGTTTTCATGCGCGGCGCTGTCATCGCCCAGCCAAAACAACACGGTTGCTGTATAAACCGCGCTTAAGGTGGCGCGTTTTGAATACCAATTGATGTCTTCTGACGTATCCCCCAGCGCGCGCCAGATCGCATCAGCTGTGCCCCAGATCAGCCCGCTGCCCGTGGCCGCATGCTGGGGCAAGGCAAACAGGGTTGTGCCCCGGCGCACCACTTCTTTGTCGCCACATTGTTGCAAGCGCAGTTTCACCGCAAAACCCACTTTGTCGCGAAACCGCATGTCGCTCAGGTCTGCCGCCTGCAAAGCCGCCGTCATGCGCACATCACCCAAACGATGTGACGCCACGGCCAGATCCACCGCGCCACGGGGAAAAATCGCCCGCGCCACTGCCGCATCTACACCGGTGTCAGCCACCGCCGCGTCAAAGGTCACATCGCTCCAGCCATCAAATGCAACATGCTGTTCGGCGGCCTCTATCAGGCGTGTTTTTAACTCAGTCATAGGGGGCTCCCAATTTCACCCCTATACTAGACACATCCCAATGGCTTTGCTATAGGGGCAGCTCCTGCAAATCCTTGCAACTACAACTTAGAAAGGTGGTGAAAACCACATGCAGGTTAGTGTTCGCGACAACAATGTCGATCAGGCGCTTCGTGCCCTGAAGAAAAAGCTGCAGCGTGAAGGCGTTTTTCGTGAAATGAAGCTTAAGCAACATTTCGAGAAACCGTCCGAGAAAAAAGCGCGCGAGAAAGCTGAAGCGATCCGCCGTGCCCGTAAACTGGCACGTAAGAAGCTACAGCGCGAAGGTATGCTCTAAGCAACCCTTCTCCAGCTTTTGGATACTGTTAAGAATAGACGACCCCCGAAGCCCCGGCCTCGGGGGTCTGTCGTTTCAGGCCCAAGCGAAGCGTAAAGGTGCAGCTTTCATCACATTTTCATGAGCGGCATGGAATTAACGCCGCCGGGCTCTAAAGTAGGACCCAAAGAAATTTGAAAGCGAGAGACATGTCAGATAGCACGTATGTTCCCCCAAAAACATGGGTCTGGGAGCCAGGCAACGGCGGCGAATTCGCCAATATCAATCGTCCGGTTTCTGGCGCGACTTTCGACAAAGAACTGCCGGTGGGCAAGCACCCTTTGCAACTTTATTCACTGGCCACGCCAAACGGTGTGAAAGTCACCGTCATGCTCGAAGAATTGCTGGCCGCCGGGCACAGCGATGCGGAATATGACGCTTGGTTGATCCGAATCGGTGAAGGCGATCAATTTGGCTCTGGCTTTGTCGGTGCCAACCCAAATTCCAAAATCCCGGCCCTGATGGATCACAGCACAACCCCGCCGACGCGGGTGTTTGAAAGCGGCTCTATCTTGCTGCATTTGGCCGAGAAATTTGACGCCTTCCTGCCCAGCACACCTGCAGAACGCGTCGAGACCATGAACTGGCTTTTCTGGCAAATGGGCAGCGCGCCTTATTTGGGTGGCGGCTTTGGCCACTTTTACGCCTATGCTCCGGAAAAATGGCAGTACCCCATTGATCGGTTTACCATGGAGACCAAACGCCAGCTTGATGTTCTGGATCGTCAATTGGCCAACAACAGCTTTATTGCCGGCGACAGCTACAGCATTGCAGATATCGCGATCTGGTCTTGGTATGGGCAATTGGTCCTAGGCCGCCTGTATGGTGCCGCAGACTTCCTGGATGTCACCAGCTATCATCATGTGATGCGTTGGGCGCAACAGATCGACGCCCGCCCCGCTGTACAACGTGGTCGCATCGTCAACCGCAGCTTTGGCGAACCTCATGAACAGTTGCACGAACGTCATGACGCCGGTGATTTTGACACCAAAACGCAGGACAAGCTGCAAAACAACGACGCCTGATTGATCAGCTGACCTTGATGCCCGTCAAGGTCAGCCTCCATGCAAAAACGCATTTAGCTGATACGTTTTTGTGAGTGTTTTGTGATGGTTAGACCATTGAGAAGCCCGATCATCAACCGCATCTAAATGGACAACGTAGTTCATCAGAGCGCAAACCATGATCCGATTTCCCAAGACCGACACCACTCTTCTTACCGCCATCATGCTTGTGCTGGGGCTTTCTGTGACCATAGCTCAATGGGATCAAAACCTGTTTGGGACCCGTTTTGCGATCGAAGACGGGCCGGTTGAATACGCCACGGCGCTGTTTCTGATCCTTAGCGGCGGGGTTCTGTTGCAAAGCAAAAGCCAGCTGATCAGCGCACACCGCATGGGCCGCGCCTTTACCACGCTTTATGCAACAGTGTTCTTTCTAGCCGCCGCCGAAGAGATTTCCTGGGGACAGCGCATATTTGGCTGGGGCACAGGCGACTTCTTTGCCGCAAACAACTTTCAAGACGAAACCAACCTGCACAACCTTGTGGTTGGCGACGTACATCTGGCAACAACCGTATTTGGCACCCTGTTGTCGCTTGTCATCTTGCTCTACCTCGTGGGTCTGCCGCTTTTGACCCCGCGCCTGACCTGGCTGGCTGGCTTGATGAAGAAAATTGCTCTGCCCATTCCGGGAAAACGCCACGCTTTGATTGCGGTTGTGGCAACCCTGGTGATCGGTGCCATCGATGCGCCGCGCAAATGGGAGGTCTATGAATTGGTATTTGCCCTCCTAACCGTTTCTATTTTTCTGAACCCGTCAAATCGGCTGTATCGCAAACAAAACCGCCCGGCGAGAATCACAATGGGTTGGTGGTACGACCCGGCATGACACTTGCCTGACGCGCAGCGCTAAAGTGGCAGCGCGGTGGTTTTGAACACGGTGCGCAAAGCAAAAGAACTTTGCATTTGCGCGACGCCGGGCAGCCGCGCCAGATATTGCCGATGAATGCGCGCAAAATCATCGGTGTTTTCCGCGACAACCTTCAGCAAATAATCCGCCGTACCCGCCATCAAATGACACTCCAAGACATCTGGAATGCGCGCCACGGACTTTTCAAAGGCCTCCAGCACCTCGTCGGCCTGCCCCGACAGGGTAATTTCCACAAAAACCGTGGTCGGCACCGACATTTTACGCGCGTCCAGCAACGCCACATAATCACGAATATAGCCATCGGTTTCCAACCGTTGCACCCGCCGGTGGCAGGCAGAGGGCGACAGGTTTACTGTTTCAGATAGATCCGCATTGGACATGCGCCCACGTCTTTGCAGTACTCCCAAAATTCGGCGATCTGTTTGATCAAGTGACATATATTCGAAGATCCTTTCAAGTTTCTTAGATATAACGCAATATTCTGTAGTTTACATGTTTTTATTTCGCTCAAAAAAGCAGCACATTTTGCGGCCGATGGCGGATCATAAACAAAAGCAAACAGGAGGTCGGCACATGAAAATCGGATGCCCCACAGAGATCAAACCCCAAGAGTTTCGCGTTGGCATGACGCCAGATGCGGCCCGCGAGGCCGTGAACCATGGACATGACGTTGTCATTCAGGCCGGTGCCGGTCTTGGCGCGGGGTTCCCAGACGCCGATTACATTGCAGCAGGTGCTGCAATCATCGACACAGCGGCGGAAATCTTCGCCACCGCGGACATGATCGTAAAGGTCAAAGAACCCCAAGCGATCGAGCGCAAAATGCTGCGCAAAGATCAGCTGCTCTTCACCTATCTGCACCTGGCACCAGACCCCGAGCAAACCCACGACTTGCTGGAAAGCGGTTGCACGGCCATCGCTTACGAAACCGTCACCGACGATCGCGGCGGCCTGCCTCTGCTCGCGCCGATGTCCGAAGTGGCCGGCCGTTTGGCCCCACAAGTGGGCGCTTATACTCTGCAAAAGGCCAATGGCGGTCGCGGCGTTTTGATGGGCGGCGTGCCGGGTGTGGCCCCGGCCAAAGTTGTGGTGATTGGCGGCGGTGTTGTTGGCACCCATGCGGCCAAAATCGCCGCAGGTATGGGCGCGGACGTGACCGTGCTTGACCGGTCTTTGCCACGTCTTAGATATCTGGACGACGTCTTTGGCGGCACCTTCAAGAACCAATACTCCACCGCTGGTGCAACAGCAGAGCTGATTGCCGACGCGGATATGGTGATTGGCGCGGTTTTGATCCCTGGCGCAGCCGCGCCAAAGCTGATTTCACGTGCGCAGCTCTCTGACATGAAACCAGGCGCGGTGCTTGTGGATGTGGCCATCGACCAAGGCGGCTGTTTTGAAACATCCAAGGCAACCACCCACGCGGACCCAATCTATGAGGTCGACGGCATCATGCATTATTGCGTTGCCAACATGCCGGGTGCTGTCGCACGCACTTCCACCCAAGCGCTTGGCAATGCCACTCTGCCATTCCTGTTGGCCTTGGCCGACAAAGGCTGGCGCAAAGCCTGCGAAGATGATCCGCATCTGCTAAATGGTCTGAACGTACACGCTGGCCAACTGACCTATTATGCGGTTGGCAAAGCCCTAGGTCTGGACGTGCTTTCCCCTGCGCTTGCGTTGAAATCCTAAGCTCTTGGGCACTTGCCCTCAAACAACGGTCGCAGCGCAATCAAACGCGCTGCGACAAATTCCATAAACACCCGGATACGGGGCACATGTTTCAGATCGGCATGGGTTAAAACCCACAAGGACCTGAATTCAAACAACGGCATGCCCGGCACCCGCTGCATCTGCGGATCGGTATCGCCTAAAAAACAGGCCATGCGCGTTGCGCCAATGCCCGCGCGCACCGCGCCCAGAGCGGCAATCATGTCATCCACCGTCAGTTGCACCTTTAGATTTGGACGCACCGCTTTCACCTCTGGCGGAGGCCCTGGCCAGTGGGCAAATCTAATCCAGTCCAGCGGCGCAGAGCCCCCCGGATCATTGGCAATCAGCTCTGGCGTCGCATAAACCCCGCCATTGGTGTCCAGCAAGCGCCGCCCGACCAAAGTATCTGGCGGTTTTTTGGAAAACCGTATCGCTACATCAGCTTCGCGCTGCGCCATATTCACCGGATCATTGGTCGCCACCAAACGCAGATCAATCTCGGGATGGGCCGCGATAAAATCCCGACAGATGGGCGCAAGAATCCGCTGAAACAGCAATTCCGATGCCGTCACCCGCAGCACACCTTTCAGCTCTGAATCGCGCGCACCAATGCGGCGGTCCAATTCCGCTTCCTTGTCGGCCATCTCTTCGGCGATGCGCACCGCATCCAACCCTGCCTCGGTGGGCACATAGCCACTGGGCAGACGTTCAAACAACCGCGCACCCAACGCGGTTTCTGCCGCAGTGATGCGCCGTGCAACGGTGGCATGGTTCACGCCCAGCACACGGGCCGCACCGCTCGTGCCCCCGTGGCGGGCGGTTTCCAACACAAAACGCAGATCATTCCAGTCCATCATACCCTGATCATATTTGCACATTCGCCATGCAGCAATGATCATTTTTAATCATCACATGTGCGACTAACCTTCGGGCAGATCAACAAAGGACAGCCCAATGACCGCCTATGCACTTGTGACCATCTCACTCCAAGATCCAGAAACCTTTGCCGCCTACCGCGAACTGGCTGGCGCTGCTTTGAAAAAGCACAACGCCGAAGCCATGGCCGTTTCAAAAGAAGCAGAAGTGATCGAAGGCACCGCCCCAGCGCCGGACGTGACTGTTATTCTGACCTTCCCTGATCGCGCCCATGCCAAAGCTTGGATCAACGACCCAGAGCTTGCCGACGTACACGCGCTGCGGCAAAATTCAGGCATCACAAATATTATTTTGATGTAAATGCACTTTTTGGCGACGGAAATTTTCGTCGCCAACGTTTAACGGTCAATCCAACTCTTATTTCGGACATGACCTATGCTTTCTCGACTATCCCCGTATTGGCTCTGGCTGTTGCTCAGCCTGCCCGCCATTGGCATTCTCAATGCCGCCTTTACTTCGAGTGACCCGCGCATTCTGCATGAATTGCTGCATCCCACCGGCGAGTTTTCTGCCCGCTTTATGATTATCGCCATGTTGGCCAGCCCGCTGATGCTGGTTTTAAAAGGTTGGCGCGGACCGCGCTGGTTGCGTAAAAATCGCCGCTACTTTGGCGTCGCTGCCTTTGGCTATGCGCTGCTGCATACGATTTTCTACCTGTTGGATCTGAATGACCTAGGACGCGTGATCAACGAGATTCCACGGTTCTATATCTGGACAGGTTGGGTGGCGTTTCTGATCTTTGTGCCCTTGGCCGTCACCAGCCACGATTACTTTGTGCGTAAAATGGGCCGCGACTGGAAAACCCTGCAACGCGCCACCTATGGGGCGGCTGTGCTGACCTTGTTGCACTGGGCGGCGTTGCATGAATGGGGCGGCATTGGCCCGGCACTGGTGCACTTTGGCCCGCTGATCGTGCTGGAAACCTACCGCGCCTATTATTGGACCCAGCGTCGCATGCGCTCTGCACGCGCCTAATTGTTGGGCGGGCTGCCCCTCAACAGCCCGCCCGATGCGGGGCCTAAGCGTTACGCTTTAGCTCCACAACATGTGGATACGGAATGGACACGCCTTCCGCATCAAACGCTTCTTTGACCGCCTGAGTCAAAGCGAACTTCAGCTCCCAGTAATCCGCCGCCGCACACCAGACGCGCGCGGTGATATCCACCGAACTGTCGCCCAGATTGGTCACACGCACCCAGGCCTCTGGGTCCGACAGCACCCGTTCATCCGCATCCGCAAGGCGCGCTATGATGGCTTTGGCTTTTTCAATGTCATCGCCGTAATCGATGCCAAACACCATATCCACGCGCCGCGTTGCATGGTGCGAGAAATTGGTGATCACACTACCCCAGGCCTGGCCATTGGGCACGATGATCTGCACATTATCCGGCGTCGCCAATTCGGTGACAAACAGGTTGATATCTTTGACGGTGCCCGATGTGCCCGCAACTTCGACAAACTGTCCCAATTTGTAGGGCCGGAACAAGATCAGCATAAAGCCCGCCGCCAAATCGCTCAGCGTGCCCTGCAACGCCATGCCGATTGCCAGCGTGGCAGCGCCCATAATGGCAACCAGACTTGTGGCTTGAATGCCAAAAATCCCCAGCACCGCAATGGCAACCATCAGCAAAATTACCCAACGCACGATAGAGGCAACAAAATTGCCAATTGTGTCGTCGATATTCTCGTTTGCAAAAACCCGACGGCGGATCACGCGGCTGACCAGGCCAGCCACCATCCACCCGATGATCAGAACTGCCAGCGCTTTTCCGGCGTTCATCACCAAACCGGCATGCGTCTGTGCAAACTCCAGGATCATTTCCATATTTATTCTCTCCATTCGAAAGGGCCGGGAATCCCGGCCCTAATTAGTCCACCGCTAGGGCCCTGCCCCAGCACATTTATTTCTTCAAAGAATCGCGGATTTCCAACAGCACATCCAGCTCGCTTGGCCCGGCTGGGGCCTCCTCGGCGGGGGCGGCTTCTTCTTTCTTCTCGGCGGCTTCTTTCACTTTATTGACATAGCGCACAAGCATGAAAACCACGAAAGCGATCATCAAAAAGTTGATCACCGCCATGATAAACGCCCCATGGGCAAAGACCGCAGCTCCGGCTTCTCGCGCGGCTTCAAGACTGGCACCAGCAGGCACCTCGCCCGACAGAACAATATACAAGTTGGTGAAATCAACACCGCCGGTGAAAACACCGATGATTGGGTTGATCAAATCCCCGACCATTGATTTCACAATCGCCGTAAAGGCCGCGCCGACAATTATGCCCACCGCCATATCCATCACATTGCCCTTGGCAATAAAATCCTTGAACTCACTCAACATAATAATGTCCCTCTTATGTCCCCTAAACGCGCCCATTTTGCATAAACGCACATCGCATCGCAAATTACGCACGATTGCCCCTCTCGCACCAAGGGAAAAATCGCCTATGTTCCCCCTAAGCTAGAACGGAGCCCCCAATGACCACGACCCAAACATCGCTTGCCCAATTCCCAATCACCCAAAAATGGCCCGCCACTGACCCGTCAGTTCTGCAGCTATATGCCTTCCCAACGCCAAATGGTGTGAAGGTCTCTATTGCACTGGAAGAAATCGGCCTGCCCTATGAGGCGCATCGCGTGACTTTGTCAGATGCCGACGTGCAAAGCCCGGAATTCCTGTCGCTGAACCCGAACAATAAGATCCCGGCGATCATTGATCCAAATGGCCCAGACGGTGAACCCATCGGCCTGTTTGAAAGCGGAGCCATCCTGATCTATCTCGCGGAAAAATCCGGAAAATTGATTGGTGAAACCGCAGCAGACAAAGCCAAGGCCATTCAATGGCTGATGTTCCAGATGGGCGGGCTTGGTCCAATGTTGGGTCAATTGGGCTATTTCACCAAATTCGCTGGCAGCGCAATCGAAGACCCACGTCCCCGTGACCGCTATATCGTCGAAGCAAAACGCCTGCTGGCGGTGCTGGAAAAAGAACTCGACGGCAAAGACTGGATCACCGGCTTTTATTCCATCGCTGATATTGCCATTGTTCCGTGGCTGCGCGGGCTGTCCTTTTATGGTGCCGAAGAGCTGGTGGGTCTGGATAAACTGCCCAACCTGCAAGCCTATATCGCCCGTTTCCTAGAGCGACCTGCGGTTCAAATCGGGCTGAACAACCCGCCCCGCGAAGCCTAGTCCAGATACACAAAGGCCCCAGAGACTGATCTGGGGCCTTTATGAAATTTCTGGCAGCGCGTTCTTAATCAGGCAATGCCCCGGTCAGAACATATCGCAGCGCCTCAACAACCTGCTTTGGCTGCTCGGCCACCACAAGTGCGGCCGCATCCACCTCTTTTAGCGCGTGTTGATGATCCGGCCCATGCAGCACGATCAACGACTTACCAAGCGCAGCAGCATATCCCGCATCAAACGCCGCATTCCACTGTTTGTATTTTTCACCAAATCGCACCACAACCACATCCGCGTCTTCGATGCCCTTGCGGGTGCGAATGGCATTTAACTTTGCGCCTTTATGGTCGTGCCAGAACTTGCTGGATTCATCGCCTAAAATCTGCACGCCACAATCATCGCTTGCCGCGTGATCTGTGATGGGGCTTGCGAATTCAATCGCCAAACCCTCTGACCCATTTACAATTTGTTCGCGCCAGTCAGTGTGAATTTCGCCCGACAAATAAACCTTTAGCGACATATCAAGCCCCCCTGTTTGAAGGCGCAGTATCGCCGCTTGCGGCCAAAGCGTCTAGCGAAATGCCGCACCAAAACCCCGCCGATTACCGCTTGCGCGCCACGATATAGCGATTGGCGTTGGTTTCTGGGTAATGCGCGGCTTCAACCGGTTCATATCCCGCCTGCCAAAACATCTCTTCAAATTCTTCGACCGAGCGCATCGCCACAAAGGGCGCTTTGCCCAGCTTTTGCATCACTGGCAGCACCAAGCGCATCACGCGGTATTCCATTTGCAGGCCGCGTTTTGGTTTGCAAAAGGACTTAGAGATAAACAGACCGCCGGGACGCAAGCTGTCATGCACGGCAGCTAAAACCTGCGGCAGATCTTCGATCAAATGCAGAATGTTATGCGCCAGCACCACATCAAAGGGGGCCGCTGGAAGCTGCGCGGCGTCACATTGCTCAAACCGCACGTTTTCAATGCCCTGCTCTCTGGCCTTAGCGCGGCCAACATCAAGCATCGCGTTAGAAATATCAGTGGCCACAATCTCGGCCACGGCATCCGCCAACAGCAAAGCCGTACTGCCGGTGCCAGCCCCGATCTCCAGTACGTGATCCCCTGCCTTCAAATAACTGCGCGTGCGATCCAGCGTAAATTGATAGGCTTCGGGATCCTTGATTGGGCTTTTGGCGTATTTCGCGGAAACGCCATCCCAGAACTTTTCTTCAACCAGCATGATATTGCTCCTTTGGCGAAACAATACCCACAGCAGCCTTATAAAAAAATTGCGCAAATTCGCAGCGAGCTTATACATATTCGTATGACCTCAGGATCCTCCCTCCCCGATTGGAACCATATTCGCGCGTTTCTAGCCACCGCCGACACCGGTTCCCTCTCTGCAGCAGCCCGTCATCTGGGGCTCACCCAACCGACACTCAGCCGCCAGGTTGCGGCACTCGAGGACGAGTTGGGCATCATGCTGTTTGAACGAGTTGGCCGCACATTAGAGCTGACACAAGCCGGGGTCGAAATGCTTGAACACACCCGGCTCATGGGCGAGGCCGCAGATCGGGTCTCGCTTGTGGCCACAGGGCAATCACAGGCGATTGACGGCGAGGTGCGCATCACCGCCTCAGATGTTTTCTCGGCCTACCTGTTGCCACCTGCCCTAAAAAAGCTGCGTGAGGTTGCGCCAGATCTCTACATCATCGTAGTGGCCGCCAACGAGATCCAAAATCTGATGCGCCGCGAAGCAGACATTGCCCTGCGCCATGTGCGTCCAGAACAGCCCGACCTAATTGCCCGGCTTGTGGCCGAGCCCAAAGCCTATTTGTATGCCGCGCAAGACTACCTTGATACCAAGGGGGTCCCAACCACGCTGGCCGATCTTGCGCATCATGATTTTGTGTCCTTTGGCGACACCAAGGAAATGATTGGATTTCTGGAACCACTTGGCATGCCGGTAACCCCCAAAAACTTTCCGATCGGGTCCAAAAACGGCCTTGTGGCTTGGCAGCTGTGCCAAGACGGGTTTGGCATTGCGATTATGGGGGAAGATGTGGCGCAATTGACGCCGGGCATGGTGCGCCTGCTGCCTGACATGCCGCCCATCGTTTTTCCGATCTGGTTGGTGACCCACCGCGAGTTGCACACCAGCCGGCGCATTCGACTGGTATTTGACCTGCTTGCAGATCACCTTTCAGGGAAAAAGTAGCCCTAAAGCAAAACCCCCGGCGAAACCGGGGGTTTTAGGCAAACGAATCGTACGTTTCAGGCCGCGAAACGTACAAATTGTACAATTAACCGCGTAATGTACCGCCGGTCGCTTTGTTAACTTTGTCGATGATCTTGGCCGCCACGGCCTCGATGTCTTTTTCCTTCAAAGTCTTTTCTTTTGGCTGCAAACGCACGGTCATGGCGATGGATTTCTTGCCCGCACCCATTTGTTTTTCAGCCGTTTCGCCTTTGAATTCATCAAAGATACGCACGCTGTCTATCAGCTCTTTGTCTGCGCCATTGGCGGCATTCACCAGGGTCAAGGCTTCAACAGAGGTGTCGACGACAAAGGCGAAATCCCGTTCAACGGCTTGCAAATCGCGCAATTGCAACGCAGCGCGCGTGGCCGACTTCTTACGCGGCATCGGAATCTCTTCTGGATAGATCGTAAAGGCCACCGCGGGCCCCTTTACATCCATTTCAGCCAGCACCTTGGGGTGTAACTCACCGAAAACACACATTGTTTTCTTTGGACCCAAACAAATTCGACCATGACGACCCGGATGCCACCACTCGGCGCCGCCGCGTTGGATTTGAACTTTTGCCGGCGCGCCGATGGCAGCTAGAACGGCCTCGGCGTCTGCTTTTGCATCAAACAGGTCTACGCCCCGGCTTTCGCCATGCACATCTTTGGCGGTGCTGCGCCCCACCAAAAGGCCGGTGATCTGTCCATGCTGTTCACCCGGTTCGCCACCGTGAAAGGCAGGGCCCGCCTCAAACAACGCCAAGTCCATAAACCCACGCGCCTGATTGCGCGCCGCCGCCTGCAACAAGCCCGCCAAAAGATCGGGGCGCATATGGCTCATTTCGCTGGAAATCGGGTTTTCCAACTTTGTTTCGTCTGATCCACCACCAAACAGCTCTGCTGATTTTTGGTCGATAAATGAATAGGTTACGCATTCATTATAACCAAGTGACGCCGTGGTACGGCGGCCTATTTGTTCACGTTTTTGGGCCGGCGTTAAGATTTGCGCTGGCACACCCGGATTGACCCGCGGCAATGGAATGCCCTGCAATTTCGTCAAAGACGCCACCCGCGCAATTTCCTCGACAAGGTCCGCTTCGCCCTGCACATCCGGGCGCCAAGATGGCACCTGCGCCATGTCGTCCTCTAGGATAAAACCTAGGTCTATCAAAGTCTTACGCTGTTGATCTGCTGGAATTTCCATGCCGACCAAAGACTGAACGCGGTCTGTATCCAGCTTGTAAGCGCGGCTGACATCGGGCACTTCGCCCGCGGTCACCACGTCCGATGGCTCACCACCACACAGCTCGATGATCATCGCTGTCGCCAGGTCCAAGGCTTCCATATTAAACGCCGGATCAATCCCACGTTCATTGCGATACCGCGCATCCGAGTTGATCTTTAGTGCCCGGCCCGTCATGGCGATCTGGATGTGATCCCAATAGGCGGCTTCGACAAAAACATTTGTGGTTTCTTCGGTACAGCCCGTGGCCAAGCCACCCATGATTCCGCCAATACTTTCAACGGCTTGATCATCCGATATCACAACTTGGCCAGGGCCAAATGAGTATTCTTTTTCATCCAATCCCACCAAGGTTTCGCCACCTTGGGTGCGGTGAATACGCAGGTCACCCTGCACTTTATCAGCGTCAAAAACATGCAGAGGACGGTTGCGGTCAAAGGTGAAAAAGTTGGTGATATCCACCAAAGCAGAGATCGGACGCAGGCCAATCGCCGTCAACCGATCCTGTAGCCACTGCGGAGAGGGACCATTCTTGACGCCCTTGATCATGCGCCCAGCAAAGACAAAACAGCCGTTTTCGCGCGTATCTTCGTCGATGGTCACTTTGATAGGTGACGAATAAGCACCTGAAATGTCTACTGTTTTCGCAGGTTTCATGGTGCCAAGCCCACGCGCTGCTAGATCAAGCGCGATGCCGCGTACACCCAGGGCATCCGGGCGGTTTGGGGTGATCGCGATGTCAATCACTGGGTCGACCTTGGCTGGATCGTTTTCCGCCAACCAGTCAATAAATTTCTGCCCAACCTCACCTGACGGCAATTCGATAATGCCGTTGTGTTCGTCGGACAATTCCAATTCGCGCTCGGACGCCATCATGCCGTGGCTTTCAACGCCACGGATGTTGCCAACCTTGATGGTGATATCCAGGCCCGGAATATAGCTGCCGGGTTTGCACAGAACCACGGTGATGCCTTCGCGCGCATTGGGTGCACCACAAACGATCTGGCTTTCGCCCGCGTCTGTTAAGACGTTGCAAACCTTCAGTTTATCTGCGTCAGGGTGCTTTTCTGCATGCAGAACTTTGGCGATAGTAAACTCTTTCAACCGGTCCGCAGGGTTATGAACCTCTTCGACCTCTAGGCCCAAATCCGTAAGGGCATATAGGATGTCGTCAAGGCTCGCGTCGGTGTCCAGGTGGTCTTTCAACCAAGAGAGAGTGAATTTCATCGGTCCATTCCGCAAGTCAATATCGGGTCAGATTGGCTTTAACGGATATGCTGCAGAGGGGGAAGGGTTTTGGGCGATTTCAGCCGGATTCAATCGGGGCTTGACCGAATCTTCTCACTTATATAACCATTAAGTTATGGAACAGATCAGTTATGCACAACCAAACCCAAACCTAGACGCCGTTTTTGGGGCCCTCGCCGACCCAACCCGGCGGGCCATATTGGCACAGCTTTCCGGGGGCGATGCCTCGGTGAATGAATTGGCGAAGCCCTTTGAAATGAGCCAGCCAGCAATCTCTAAGCATTTGAAAGTGCTTGAGAATGCGGGTTTGATTGATCGCGCTATCGACAAGCAGCGCCGCCCAGCGCGCCTTCGGGCAGCGCCAATGGCGGATGCGGTTGCTTGGCTAGAAGAGTTTAAAAAGTTTTGGACCGGATCATTTGATCAATTGGATGACCTGCTCGAAGAATTGAAACAAGGAGATACCTGATGAGTGAATTACCAACCTATGTTTTAGAACGCACGTTCAACGCCCCACCCGCCTTGGTGTGGCGCACTTGGACCGAACCAGAATTGGTATCGCGCTGGTATGGGCCCGGCGTGACATCGATTGTGCATAAAATGGATGTGCGCGAAGGCGGCGAATGGCTGCACGAAATGAAAATGAGCAAGATGTCGAGCTTTCAGCGGGCTGATTATTCTGAAGTTTTGCAAGATCAGCGTCTCGTCTGGCTACACGGCAACACCGACGCCGATTGGAACATATCCGCCAATCAAATGATGCCCGATTGGCCGCGTATCCTGCTGACAACAGTGACGTTTCAAGCGGATGGCGACAAATGCCAGATGCGGCTTGAATGGGTGCCACATGACGCCACCGATGCCGAAATCGCTTGTTTTGAAGGTGCCATGGAAGGCATGGGCAGCGGCTGGGGCAAAGGCATGGAGATGCTGGAAGAGATTTTGGCAGAGTTGCAGGCTTAGTCGAACATAAAAATAAAAAGGCGGGCATTTGCCCGCCTAACATTCGTTTTTATTCATTAGCTTACCGCGTCAAACCACCGTGCAAGGTCGGTTGATCCAATGAAGCAAAGCCATAGTGGCGCAGCCAGCGCAGGTCTGAATCAAAAAACGCGCGCAGGTCTGGGATGCCGTATTTCAGCATCGCCAGACGGTCGATGCCAATGCCAAAGGCAAAGCCTTGGTATTCATTGGGGTCAATGCCACCGGCTTGCAGCACCTTTGGGTGCACCATGCCAGAGCCAAGCACTTCGAGCCAGTCGTCGCCCTCGCCGACTTTGACAGAACCATTTTCCCATTTGCACTGAATATCAACTTCGGCTGATGGTTCAGTGAACGGGAAATGCGAGGCGCGAAAGCGGGTTTTGACGTTGGTGCCAAAGAAGGCCGTAAAGAACTCTTCCAATACCCACTTTAGATTGGCCATCGAGATGTCTTTGTCGATCGCCAGACCTTCGATCTGGTGGAACATCGGCGTGTGGGTCTGGTCATAATCGGCGCGATAAACACGGCCCGGACATACAATGCGAATTGGCGCGCCTTGCTTTTCCATCGAGCGGATCTGTACCGGCGATGTGTGTGTACGCAACACATGTGGCGGGCGCGCGTCGCCTTCGGCGCGATGAGTATAAAACGTGTCCATTTCGGCGCGCGCCGGGTGGTGGCCCGGAATATTCAGCGCGTCAAAATTATACCAATCGGTTTCGATCTGCGGTCCTTCGGCCACGGCAAAGCCCATGTCTGCAAAGATCGCAGAGACCTCTTCGGTGACCTGTGAAATCGGGTGAATAGAGCCTTGACGGCGCGTGCGACCAGGCAATGTGACGTCCAGCCATTCGGTGCGCAGACGTTCATCAAGAGCGGCATCTGCAAGCGCCGCTTTCTTGCCGGACAGGGCAGAGTTGATCTCGTCTTTCAACGCATTCAGCTTTGGCCCCATGATCTGGCGCTCTTCAGGAGACATCTTGCCCAGCTCGCGCATTTTCAGAGCAATTTCGCCTTTTTTGCCAACCGCCTGCACCCGCAGATCTTCGATTGCAGATTCATCGGCAGCATCCGCAATCAGGCTGATATACTTGTCTCTGAGATCGTCCATCTTATAACCCTTGCCGCAAATTCTTCTCTGCGGGTTACCGCGCAATCGCGCGACGTGCAAGCGCTAGCGTGTTTCGCGCAGATACTCGGCGGCAAAACCAGTATATCCATCAGATGTCACGACATGATGCCCCTCAAGAGTTTTGTGCAGGACCGAAAGTTGATGAAATGGCACGGCTGGAATGGTGTGATGCTCCACGTGATATGGCATGTTCCAAGCGATAAAGCGGACAAACCTTGTGGTGTAAGTTGTGCGCGTGTTTTCGAACATGTTGGCGACATAGGCACAGCGACCGTGCTCGGCCAAAAGATAAAGACGTAAAAATGGCATACCCAAAAACGTCGGCAAAATCCAAACCCAGAACACAAACCCGGTCATCGCAAGGCTGAGCAGACTGACACCATAGAAAGCCAACATGATGCGCGCTTCGCGGGTCACGCGCGGATAAGCACGCTCTGGCACGTAGTTGTGGAACCGTTTCCCCTTGGCATTGCGCCAAATCTGTCGCGTCATTCCAATCCAATAAGGAATGCCTGTTAGGTACCAAACAAACGCCGCACGGCCTTCGGGCTTATAGCCCGACATCAGCTCTGGGTCTTTGCCCGGAATATTGGTGTGGCGATGATGCGCCATATGAAAACAACGGAACCAAAAGAACGGCTGCAAGATCAACAAACCAGAGAGCCAGCCAGCCGCTTCGTTGATCCATTTTGTTTTAAAAGGCGTTTTATGCGTGGCTTCATGTTCCAGTGTGAACAAAAAGCTAATCACGACCCCCTGAATAACCAAAACGAAGGGCCAAAGAAACCAGCCTCTTAGAATCCAAAACGATCCAATCACGATCAACGCGATATGACCGGCAAGATGGACCATTCCGGGACGATCTCGGGTCACCATCAGAGCTGCAAGGTCGCTTCGATCCAGCGAACCAACAAAGGTCTTGTGATCCATGTGAATGCCTGTCGTCTTCTTATTTGCCAATTGGGGCAATATGAGCTGCGGCGCTTAATAAGCAAACAAAAAACGCCGCGTCCAATGAACGCGGCGTCTATTCCTTGTCACACAGGGCGTGGCTTATGCAGCCAATGCGCCTTGAGCTTGCTCAACGATCGCAGTGAACGCTGCTGGCTCGTGCACGGCGAGATCCGCCAGAACCTTACGGTCCACTTCGATGCCAGCCAAGTTCAGGCCGTTGATGAATTTCGAATATGTCAGTGATTCGTCATGTGCACGGACAGCAGCGTTGATACGCTGAATCCACAATGCGCGGAAATTACGCTTCCGGTTCTTCCGGTCGCGAGTCGCGTATTGGTTGGCTTTATCAACTGCCTGAGACGCAACCTTGAAGGTGTTCTTCCGGCGGCCGTAATAGCCTTTTGCTTGTTTGACGATTTTCTTGTGACGGGCGTGGGTAACTGTACCACCTTTAACGCGAGACATAGTTCAGTACTCCTTAGCGAGCGTATGGCATGTAGGATTTAACGATCTTCGCATCAGGAGCAGACAATGTTGTCGTGCCACGTGCGTTGCGCAGAAACTTGTTCGAACGCTTGATCATACCGTGTTGTTTGCCAGCTTGGGCAGCTCTTACTTTGCCGCTCGCCGTCACTTTAAAGCGCTTTTTGGCGCTTGATTTGGTCTTCATCTTAGGCATTTCCGTCTCCTTCATAGTCGTCGGTTCAAACGCGACTCGGCATGCCACTCAGCCGGACGCGCGTATAGATGGCGCGATATACGCCGCAAATTGTGAAGCTGCAAGAAGTATTTGAGCTTAACGGATCAGGTAGGCTATCTGGGCGATCACCACTTCTGGGATTTGCTGAAGCGTGTAGCCTCCGGGCTTGGTTGCCAGGGCCCAAGCAACGCAAGCACCCGCAAGAATGATACACAGCGACGCTGCCCGTTTGGACCGCCCATCAGACAGTGCCGACAAAAAAGCCGGCACTGAAAACACCACAAGAACAAGGCCAATTGTTAAGACAACATCCGTGTTCACGGCTACCTCCGCATCAAATTACTGATGCGCCTAGGTTATTCTGGTTCGGTGGCCAAAATCAAACGCTCATCACACGGTGCAACTCGAACAATGTTGGTTGTGCCAGGCATGTTAAATGGCAGACCCGCAGTGACAACGACCTGATCTTTTTCAGTTGCAATCTCGAGCCGCTTTGCAGCGCCGACGGCAGCAACAACGCAAGACTTAAAGCGATCAAGCTCTGGCGTTGTGACACAGGTTGTACCCCAGGTCAGCGCCAGACGGCGGGCGGTCAACAAGCGGCTCGTCATGGCAATGATTGGTACACGTGGGCGTTCCCGCGCAACTTTCAGCGCGGTTGTACCGCTCTGGCTAAAGCAGCAAATGGCGCTGATTTCTGTGGTTTCCGCGATTTCGCGTGCCGCAGAAACGATCGCATCGGCCACTGATTCGCCTTTGCTGGACCGTGAGGCCTCGATGACGTCACGATAGGTCTGGTCGCTTTCGACTTCTTTGGCCACATTGTCCATCGTCGTCACGGCTTCGATCGGATAGGAACCCGCCGCTGATTCTGCGCTCAGCATAATCGCATCTGCGCCTTCATAAATCGCTGTGGCAACGTCAGAAACCTCGGCGCGTGTTGGCATCGGGCTTTCGATCATGCTTTCCAGCATCTGGGTCGCAACAATCACCGGCTTTGCTTCGCGGCGGCAACGGCGCACAAGTCGCTTTTGGATTGGAGGGACGTTTTGCACTGGCAGCTCAACACCCAAATCGCCACGCGCGACCATAATGCCGTCGGATACATCTAGGATCGCATCGAAGTTTTCAACGGCTGTTGGTTTTTCAATTTTGGACAAGACCGAGGCTCGGCCACGCACCATTTCGCGCGCTTCCAAAACATCCGCAGGACGTTGAACAAAGGACAAAGCAAGCCAGTCAACACCCAGTTCACAAACGAATTCCAAGTCTTTTTTGTCTTTTTCGGAAAGCGCTGCAAGTGGCAATTCAACGTCGGGAACATTCACCCCTTTGCGATTAGAAATCATACCACCGGTGACGACAACACAATCAGCAAAATCAGCTCCGCAGGTTTCGACACGCAACCGGATTTTACCATCGTTAACCAAAAGATGCGCACCTGCTTGCAAGGCGTCAAAGATCTCTTTGTGAGGCAAGCAAACCCGCGTCTTGTCACCCGGAGTTTTATCTAGATCGAGACGAAACTTCTCGCCTTCTACCAGGTTTTCACCCTCGCCTGCAAAAACACCAACGCGCAATTTAGGGCCCTGAAGGTCCGCCAAAATCGCGATTGGGCTGGAAAGATCTTTTTCAATCTGCCGGATGATCCGATGCTTTTCAGCAATCTCATCGTGTTGCCCATGGCTCATATTAAGACGGAAGACATCTGCCCCAGCCTCGTGTAGCGCACGAATGGTTTCGTAGGTTTCTGATGCTGGACCGAGCGTGGCAACGATCTTTACGTTTCTTTGGCGTCTCATGGTATGTCTCTCACCTTGCGAGGGGAAATGTTACCGCTAACTATAACGTCACGCCCGATTGCGCAATTCCCTTTTCCCAGAGTCTGTCCTATTGGGGAGCCGAAGGAAATGACAGGCACATGGTACACGAAGCTTTTAAGATTTTTGGCGCAGAGCGCCCAGGGCGTTGGCTGATCACCGCGGATCACGCGACGAATTTGGTTCCCAGCGAAATCAACAATGGGGATCTAGGACTATCGGCTCAGGATATGCAGCGGCATATAGCCTACGATATTGGGGCGTTGGGCGTTTCTCTGAAACTTGGCGAACTGCTGGATTCCCCGGTCGTCTGCTCAAACTTTTCGCGCTTGGTGATTGATCCAAACCGCGGACGCAACGACCCGACATTGGTGATGCGGCTGTATGACGGCACAATTGTGCCTGCCAATGCCGACATAGACGAGGCTGAAGAAGCCCGGCGCATCGACGCTTATTATGCACCTTACCATGCGGCTCTCGACGAAATGACGAACACACGACAAGACCCTGTGATCGTTGCGATGCATAGCTTCTCGCCTAAGCTGAATGGCCGCAAGCCTCGCCCATGGGAAATTGGCATTTTGCACGCAGCGCATGACACACGAAACTTTGGCAAGCACTTCATTGCGCGACTACAACAAGAACCCGATCTGACCGTTGGCGACAACGAACCATATGCAGGCCATCTGCCCGGAGATACGATTGACCGGTTGGCGCTGCAAAATGGCCGCCTGAATACATTGATTGAACTACGCCAAGATCTGATCACTTCGGAAAAGGATCAGCACGATTGGGCCATACGTCTTGCACCCATGCTGCAAGATGCGCTTAATCAAAGTGGTTATTAAGGAGACGGCCATTGCCACATCTGATTTTAGAGCACTCTGCAGAATTGAGCAGGCAAAGGGACATGAACGCTCTGGCAAAAGCACTGTTTGAAGCCGCGCTGGAAAGCGGTGTCTTTGGGGCGGGCAAAGATATCAAAACCCGCACCATCGCCTGTGACAATGTGTTTTCAGGTGCCGAGCCTCAAACTTTTGCCCACCTCACGCTGCGATTGGTTGCTGGTCGCCCATTGGAGGTGCGTCAAAAGCTTGCAAATGATCTGCTTGCGGTACTTGAAGCCCATTTGCCCGAAGTAGGAACTTTGACTGTTCTCCCGATCGAGATAGACCAAGACGTTTACGCAAAACGCGTGCTTTAAAAAGGGCCCCACAATGGACGACCAAACCCGTATCGAACTTGAAGCTGCTACATTTCGCGCCCTGCAAGAACACCTAATGGAAAAGCGCACCGATGTGCAAAACATCGACATGATGAACCTTGCCGGATTTTGCCGAAACTGCCTGTCCCGCTGGTACCAGGAAGCTGCAAATGATCGCGGCATTGAAATGTCAAAGACCGAAGCGCGCGAGCTGTTTTACGGCATGACAATGGACGCGTGGAAAACCAACTACCAAACCGATGCCAGCGACGCCAAGCAAGCGGCTTTTGAAGTGGCCTTCAAAGAAAATGTCGGAGACAAGGCGTAAGACCATGGCAATCACCCAGACAGCGATGACCTTGCGCGGTCAAGAAATTCAGCAGGTCACCCTGACGGGGGGCGGCCTGACCGCAAAGATCGTGACTGCCGGTGCCGCTGTCCAAGACCTGCGCCTAAAGGGAGTTTCACACCCGCTGGTTTTGGGGTTTGAGAACATCCTAGATTACCAAGATAACAAGGCGTGTATGGGGGCCATAGCCGGACGATTTGCCAATCGTATTGGCGGTGCGGCCTTTCAAATCGATGGTAAGACCTATCAGTTGGACCGCAACTGGCTTGGCCGCCACACGTTGCATGGCGGCACAGACGGCCTGCAATACCAAAACTGGCACATCGCTGAAATGTCTGAAAACAGCGTTACGCTGTCCATTGTATCGCCAGACGGGCACATGGGCTTTCCAGGGAACCTGTCAATCGATTGCACCTATACGCTTTTGGACAATGCCACGCTTGATATTTCGCTAATCGCAACAACGGATCAAGCAACGATTTGTGGGCTTGCATTACATTGTTATTTCAATCTGGATGGCAGGCCCAAAGTCGATGCGCATAAAGTGCAAATCTTGACCCAACACGCGTTGGAATATGACGAGGAACATATCGCCACCGGGGCAGTCGTAGACATCACGGGTACAGAGCGGGACTTACAGTCTCCGCGCGCGCTTGTTGGCGCATTGCTGGACACCAATTATTGTGTGTCAGATAAGCAAACCCTGCTGCGGGACGTTGCCCATGTTACAACGGCTGATGAAAGCCCAAATCTGACGATTGCAACTGACCAACCTGGTTTACAAATCTTCAATGCGCCAGAGTTCTCATTGGTTGACGCGGGCTTGGATGGCCGCAGCTATGGTGGATATGCGGGTTTGGCCATAGAGCCGCAGAACTGGCCGGATGCGCCAAACAAAGCTGAGTTCCCGAACGCAATCCTGCGCCCTGGCGATACTTACACAAACCACAGCCAATTCAAATTCACATAAAAAAAGCGGGGACCTGCCCGCCTTTTCCAATATCAAACCTGTATTCAGATGGCATGTTTCAGCGATTCATCCAAATAGATCTCGCGCAGGCGTTTTGCGATTGGGCCGGGTGTCCCGTCCCCCAATACCGCGCCATCAATTTCGACAACAGGCATGACAAAAGCAGAGGCTGACGTTGTAAAGGCCTCATCAGCCTCTTTGGCTTCATCGATTGTGAACAAGCGCTCTTCGACTTCCATTTGGGCTTCTTTTGCCAACCGCAAAACTGCTGTTCGTGTGATGCCATGCAGAATGTCAGTAGACAGCGGGCGCGTTACAATTTTGCCACCTTTTACGAAATAGGCATTGTTGCTCGTGCCCTCGGTGACATAGCCATCTTCGATCATCCAAGCATCGTCAGCACCTGCAGCTTTGGCCATCATTTTTCCCATTGAAGGGTACAGAAGCTGAACCGTCTTAATATCGCGACGGCCCCAGCGAATGTCGTCGATCGAAATCACCTTGGCACCCTTTTGGGACGCTGGGCTATTGGCGAGACCCGGCTTGTTTTGCGTAAACAAAACCAAAGTAGGTTTTGTGGTCTCAGGATCGGGGAAAGCGAAGTCACGGTCGCCATCGGACCCACGTGAAACCTGCAAATAGACGAGCCCTTCGACGATGTCGTTTTTCGCGACCAATTGACGATGAATTTCAAGCAGCTCTTCTTTGGTACAAGGCGTTTGCATATCCAGCTCTTTCAACGAGCGCGCTAAGCGTACGGCATGGCCTTCAAAGTCGATCAGCTTGCCATCCAGCACGCTTGTTACCTCGTATACCGCATCGGCCATCAAAAACCCCCGATCAAAGATCGAAATCTTCGCCTCTGTTTCCGGCAGGTATTCGCCATTTACATAAACAGTTCGGGTCATAGTATTCTCCTCAGCCCCATAATGCCGGTTTGGGCGGATGTACCCCGGCAACGTCAAAAATCAAAGGTTCCTTGCGGTCTTCGGACAACAAGAGCGGCCCGTCAAGGTCTGTTACCACTGCACCCTGAGCAACCAACACCGCCGGAGCCATCGCCAAAGAGCTGCCAACCATGCACCCAACCATCACCTGAAACCCTTGCTCAAGAGCCGCATCACGCAATTTCAAGGCTTCGGTCAAACCACCGGTTTTGTCCAGTTTGATGTTGATAACATCATATTTTCCTTGCAGTTTCGCCAGGCTGTTGCGGTCGTGACAACTTTCATCGGCACACACAGGGACTGGCCGCTGCATGCCAATCAATGCATCGTCATCGCTGGAAGGTAAGGGTTGTTCCACAAGCTCAACCCCGAGGCGTACCAAATGCGGGGCAAGCTCTGCATATACTTCTGCAGACCATCCTTCATTTGCGTCCACAATGATACGGGCGTTAGGGGCCCCAGCACGGACGGCCTCTAGCCGCGCCATGTCATCAGCTGTACCAAGTTTGATTTTGAGCAATGGACGATGGGCGTGTTCGCTGGCTTGAACACGCATATTTTCAGGAGAATCCAATGACAGCGTATAGGCGGTGATTTCTGGTGTTGGCTCGGGCAAACCCGCCAGTTCCCAAACTGGTTTTCCTGCCATTTTGGCCTCAAGGTCCCAAAGCGCACAATCAACGGCGTTGCGGGCGGCACCTGCCGGCAAAAGCTCTTGCAAGTTTTCCCGGTTAAACGTCTCTGGCAGCGCTGCGATTTCCGCAGTTACGCTTTCCAAAGTTTCGTCATAGCGAGCATAAGGCACACATTCGCCGCGCCCAATGATCCCGGCTTGCTCAATTTCCACGGTCAAGACCTTTGCTTCGGTACGTGAGCCACGTGAAATAGTGAAGACCTGCGCCAACCGAAATGTATCCGGAGTCACGGTGACTTTCATATCGTGTCCTTTCAACGGAAAAAAGGCGCTTCTAAAAGCGCCTTCTTGCCAAATCAGATTGCGTCTAACGCGTCTACAAGCCGACCTGCGCCGTGTCGATAGGGATCAACAGCAGGCAGCCCCATGCGGGCTTCCACCTCTGCCAGATAGGACACTGCTTCGTCTTCACTTAGGTGCTGGGTATTGACGGAAATTCCGACAACTTTCACATCAGGATTAGACACTTTGGCGAGGGTAATCGCTGTGTCGCGCAGGGCTTCTAAGCTCGGCAGAGAAAACCCTGGAAGGCCCCGCATATGTTCGCGTGTTGGTTCGTGGCAAAGGATCAACGCATCGGGTTGTCCGCCATGCACAAGCGCCATAGTCACGCCTGAATATGACACGTGGAACAAAGAACCCTGCCCTTCGATCATATCCCAGTGATCTGGGTCGTTATCGGGTGTCAGGTATTCAACGGCCCCAGCCATGAAGTCGGCGATAACAGCATCCAATGGCACGCCTTGACCAGTGATCAAAATGCCGGTTTGGCCTGTGGCACGAAATGACGATTTCATGCCGCGTTCTTGCATCACAGTATCCATGGCCAGCGCAGTATACATTTTGCCAACCGAACAATCGGTCCCAACTGCAAGGCAGCGTTTGCCGCTGCGCTTTACACCGGTGGCGATTGGGTATGCCACGGTTGGGACACGCACGTCGTGCAATGTGCGACCGTGCATTTGTGCCGCGGCCACAAGCTCGCCTTCGTCGCGCAGCAAGTTATGTAGTCCGGAGGCAATGTCGTAGCCCAACTCAAGCGCCCGCACGAGAACCTCTTTCCACGCCGCGGAAATGTAGCCGCCACGATTGGCCACGCCAATTACCAGTGTCTTGGCACCCGCTTCTAGCCCTTGCTCTAGGGTCATTTCCGTCAAGCCGAGGTCAGCGCCACAGCCCTCCAGACCGATTTGACCAATCGCATTATCTGGGCGCCAATCGCGAATGCCAATCGCTACTTTGGCAGCCAACATATCTGGCGCATCGCCCAAGAAGAGAAGATATGGAGTTTCGATCATGGCATTTGTCCCGCGTGAGTTCACTTTTTGGCAGAATTCCTCACTTCTAGTCGAAATTTCATCGTATTTTCTGCGTTTAATCCTCCAGTATTCGAATAATTCTTCCTATTAGGTATTTTTCAGGCAAGATACTCCCAACTAGAGATCAAATCTTCGTCGAATCTTCACGAAGCAGATCGCCGCAACGCAGCGTAATCATTGCCGCAGGCGCAAAATGTGCTTGCGGCCCATCGCGCAATTTAATAACGAATAATCAGACATTTTCGAAACTTCCTTACCTGGAGGAATCTCATGAGTTTCCGCATTCAACCCGCAGCTCCGGCGCGCCCGAACCGATGTCAGCTGTTTGGACCTGGCTCGCGCCCAGCAATCTTTGAAAAAATGGCCAAGTCGGCAGCCGATGTCATAAATCTTGACCTTGAGGATTCCGTTGCACCCTCGGACAAAGACAGCGCCCGTGCAAATATCATTGAAGCCCTGAACACATTGGATTGGGGTGACAAGTATATGTCCGTGCGTATCAACGGCCTCGATACACCATATTGGTATCGTGACGTTGTTGACCTGCTTGAACAAGCAAACGACCGCATTGATCAAATCATGATCCCAAAAGTCGGCTGCGCGGAAGATGTTTATGCCGTTGATGCCTTGGTGACAGCGATTGAGACCGCAAAAGGACGGGCAAAACCGATCTCTTTTGAAGTGATCATCGAGTCCGCAGCAGGTATTGCCCATGCCGAAGAAATCGCAGCGTCTTCGCCACGCATGCAAGCCATGAGCCTCGGGGCCGCAGATTTCGCCGCGTCAATGGGCATGCAAACCACCGGTATCGGCGGCACCCAGGAAAACTATTACATGCAACGCGGCGATGACAAACATTGGTCAGATCCCTGGCATTGGGCACAAGCCAAGATCGTTGCCGCCTGCCGCACGCATGGCGTCCTGCCCGTCGACGGACCTTTCGGAGACTTTTCAGACGATGAGGGCTATATCGCGCAGGCAAAACGTTCGGCGACTCTGGGCATGGTGGGCAAATGGGCCATCCATCCAAAGCAAATTGGATTGGCCAACGAAGTATTCACACCTTCGGAAGCCGCTGTTGCTGAAGCCCGGGAAATTCTTGCGGCAATGTCGGAAGCAAAAGCCAAAGGCGAAGGCGCGACGGTCTATAAGGGCCGACTGGTAGACATCGCTTCGATCAAGCAGGCTGAGGTCATTGTGGCTCAGGCTGAATTGATCGCTAACAAATAACGAATCGAGCCGCTTTTGCGGTCCGTTTGGCGGCCCGACTCTTCTTGCTCTCTATGTCGGGTTGCCAACTATTAGCACGTCAATAGCTTTAGGCGCGCGCATCTTTTGGTGAATCCATCACAACATAAGATGTGATGGCATGTACCTGCGGCAACGTCCCAAGAACATTTGTGTGAAATGCTTTGTAAGCGGTCAGGCTTTCGGCTTCTATGCGCAAAAGATACTCTACGGCCCCGGTAATGTTGTGACACTCCACCACTTCAGGTGCGCGTGAAATAGCCCGTTCAAACGATTCCTGTGCGGCTTTGGTGTGCTGATTAAGCCCGACTGTCACAAAGGCTACAAAACCAATTCCCAAGTTTGCTTTATCCAAGACAACCCGGTAGCCCTTAATAATGCCGCTCCGCTCCAGATCTTGAACACGGCGCAAACAGGCCGAAGGAGACAAGCCAACTTTGTCTGCCAATTCCAAGTTGCTGATGCGCCCGTCCTTAGAGAGCACTTGCAATATCTTTTGACTTATTTGATCATTTTTAGCCATTAATTGCAAAAATAAACCCAAAATCGGCAGAAATGCAATTCAATACACCCAAATCGCTGTCAAATTGCACCCATGCCTTATGAAACACTTTCTGCTCTCGCGCTTTTTGCCTTTGTGACCTCGATCACGCCCGGGCCCAACAATATGATGCTACTCAGCTCTGGGGCCAATTTCGGGTTCATCAGAACGCTGCCGCATATGTTGGGGATTGCGCTTGGATTTTCTGTGATGGTGGTTCTTGTTGGCCTTGGGCTTATGCAAATTTTTGATCTTCTGCCGGCAACATATGTTGTTCTAAAGGTTGTGAGCCTGGCCTATTTGCTTTGGCTGGCATGGAAGATTGCGGTTTCAGGCCGGCCGGAAACAGCTGGAAAATCCGCCAGTCCAATGACATTCATTCAGGCAGCGCTGTTTCAATGGGTCAATCCAAAGGCTTGGACTATGGCACTAGGTGCCATAACGCTTTATGCGCCCAATCGCGATCTAATTTCTGTATTGCTGGTTGGTGCCATTTTCGGTTTGGTGAACTTTCCCTCTGTCAGCATTTGGACCGTTTTGGGCCAGCAATTGCAACGTTTCTTAAGCAGCCCGAGGCGGTTGCAGCTGTTCAACTGGTCCATGGCCTTTCTGCTGATGGCCTCGCTCTGGCCAAACCTGATGAATTAGAAATTCTGTGCAGCAGGGCACATCGCATCAGTTGCATTTCCCGTTTTGCAAGGTCATATACCTAAGCGCAGACTGTGCGGAGTGAGACATGACCAATTACCTCGATTTTGAAAAACCATTGGCCGAAATTGAAGGCAAAGCCGAAGAACTTAGGGCGATGGCGCGGCAAAACGAGGAAATGGATGTGACCGACGAGGCCACGGCCCTTGACCGAAAAGCCGGCGAGTTGCTGGGTGAACTTTATCAAAACCTGACACCATGGCGAAAATGCCAGGTGGCGCGACACCCAAATCGCCCGCATTGTGCCGATTATATCGACGCACTGTTCACCGATTATACGCCCTTAGCCGGGGATCGGAATTTTGCCGATGATTTGGCTGTCATGGGTGGATTGGCGCGGTTTAACGACCAGCCTGTTGTGGTGATTGGCCAGGAAAAAGGCAGCGACACCAAATCGCGGATCGAACGTAATTTTGGTATGGCACGCCCAGAAGGATACCGCAAAGCCATTCGCTTGATGGAATTGGCAGACAAGTTTAATTTGCCCATCATCACGCTTGTAGATACCCCCGGTGCGTATCCGGGCAAAGGCGCTGAAGAACGCGGACAATCTGAAGCGATCGCGCGCAGCACGGAAAAATGTCTTCAGGTCGGTGTGCCGGTAATTTCCGTTATCATTGGCGAAGGTGGTTCTGGCGGAGCCGTTGCATTTGCCACTGCCAACAAGCTCGCCATGCTGGAGCATTCGGTCTATTCGGTGATCACACCAGAAGGCTGTGCGTCAATTCTTTGGAAAAACGCGGACAAAATGCGCGAAGCTGCTGAAGCATTGCGACTGACAGCTCAAGACCTGTTGCAGTTGGGTGTTGTTGATCGCAGCGTAACAGAGCCCCTGGGAGGCGCACACCGTGACCGTGACGCCGCCATTGCCTCGGTGGGCAAAGCCATCAGCGATATGCTGGGTGAAATGGACGGCATGGATCGCGCGACATTGACAAAAGCGCGGCGTGACAAATTCCTAGCGCTTGGCAATAAGGGCCTGGCAGCCTAACTCTTGAAACACGACTAAGTCGTCAAATGGTGCAAGCCTTGCGTCACATCAGTGCGCACGGCCAGCCGCAGGCCGGGTTCGTCGCCTGCTTTGAGCGCGGCAAGGATCAAACGGTGATATTGCGGTGGATCTGACCGCCGTGTCTGGCTGTACAGTGCACCCATGGTTGGACCGAGTTGCAACCAAACGGTTTCTGCCATGGCCAACATAGCGGGTGCCTGCGCCCGCAAATAAAGTGTACGGTGAAACTCTAGATTGGCGCGTATGTACCTTTGTGCGTCGCGCTGAATACCCGCGTCTATCACCTCGTTGTTGATGACCTGCAGCCTGTCAATCAAGGCGATATGAGCCCGGGGTAACGCCCGCGTCGACAACTCTACTTCGATCAGGGCCCGCAAGGCGGCCAGCTCTTCGATGCGATCGTTTGTCAATTCTGGCGTTGAAACGCGCCCCGATGCGGACAGCGTTAGAGCGCCCTCGGCCACAAGGCGACGCACCGTTTCTCGGGCTGGGGTCATTGACACATTATATTCCGCGCCAATGCCGCGAATGGTCAGTGCCTGGCCCGGTGGGATTTCACCGTGCATAATCCGACTGCGCAAGCCACGATACACGCGATCGTGCGCAGAGGTCGACAGGTCAGGTGATTTATGAGCTGCGTGCATGACAGCGCTTGTGATCACAAATGAAGGCTAGGTCAACGGAAAACCCTAACCGGCGCGGAATCTGTATTGATGCAGCTTTTCGCCGTGGCGTCGCAGCCAATTGCGCTCTGCTTGATGGGGACCAAAAAGTTGCTCGACCACTGCCCAAAAGGCTGGCGAATGATTCATCTGCGCCAAATGCGCGACCTCATGCGCTGCCACGTAGTCCAAAACCTCTGATGGGGCCAGAATCAAACGCCAAGAAAACATCAGCGCGCCCTCTGACGAACAGGACCCCCAGCGAGAGCGCGTGTCACGCAGTGTGAAGCGGCTGTAAGGCTGACCAAGTGCTGCGCCATAACGGTCAACAGCGGCGACCAACCGTTGCCGCGCTTGTTGTTTGAAAAACCCAAGCGCTTTGACACCAGCACTTTCTGGAGATCCGGGCACAAAAAGCGTTTCATCCCGCAATTGCACACCGCGCCCCATTCCGTGACCAGCGGATGGCGCAATTGTCAAAAGCGAGCCTTGAAATGGGATTTCGGATCCGAAACCCACCAAAACTGGCTGAGGCCGATCAGCGAGTTGGCGCCGTAACCAACTAACCTTGGACTGCGCAAAATCCAGAGCCTCGGCGTCACTGATACGTTTAGGAACTGTCAACGTCACACAGCCATCCAGCCGTGACACCCGCAGGCTGATACGTTTGGCACGCGCAGATCGCCGCAATGATACGGCAATATCGGGTTCAGAAGGCAAAATATGTTGTGCCATTAGCGCTCTCTTCCTGCCGATCGTGCGATACCCTTTGACTTGCCCGATCACATATGGCAGTTGGCCCGGACTGTCGACAAGACTCATGTGTTTTAGAGGGGATTCCCATGCCCAAAGAAGAATGGGGCGTTAAGCGCCTGTGCCCAACGACGGGCAAAAGATTTTACGACCTGAACAAGAACCCCATCGTAAGCCCCTATACGGGTGATGTGGTTGAAATGGAAACCGGCAAAAGCCGGATGATTGCGGCTGACCGCGAAGATGCGGCGACATTGAAAGCCAAGGCGGCCGACGGCGAAGATGCGGACGTTCTGGATTCAGATGACACCGTTGATCTGGAACTTGAAGACGATGTTCTGGACGAAGACGAGGACGAAAATATGTCTCTCGAAGAGATCGCTGACATGCCAAGCGAGAGCGACGACGATTAATCGATTTGGGTGGGGTTTTTGACTTGATCCCACCCAAGGAAGCGCCTAATTAGGCGCACACAGGCCAGATGGCCTGACAGGTTTGGGGCCTTAGCTCAGCTGGGAGAGCGCTTGCATGGCATGCAAGAGGTCAGGGGTTCGATCCCCCTAGGCTCCACCAAATGTTCTTCTCCTTCGTCTGCGTCCTTTAAGGCGCTGAAAATTAGAGAAGTTCAGGTGTTCGAAACCCGCGTTTAATTAAGTATTGTGGCGGGCTCTTAAAGCAGGCTCGTAGAATTGCACCTCGCACCGAGAGACTGACATTTTTCCAAATATTACAAGGACTTGAGGAAATCATATAACAGTGCTCGAACCTTTCGGACGACCTCTTTCCATTCTGTTCAGATTTCAGACGGATTTGTTCTTTAAGTATTCGATCTGCTTCTACTTGCTTTAGCCTCTCCTTTAACGCATTTGTGATGTCCTCATCATCTTCATCGACAATTTTGTCCAGAAGCCGTCTCCGCCTAACATGCAGCTCTTGTATTTCGTTGTCTAACGCTCGTTTATTTTGATCGTGGTTTTGGAGCCTTCGTTTCAACGCAAAGTCAACAAAGGACTTGAAGGCTCTTAACCCTTCCGGCCTGGGTACGAGCTCTTTCAACAACTCCTCAATCTGGTTGTGGACTATTCCGCGCCTGACCGACTTTCGACAACTCATGCACCCCTGAGTTTTGCATAAGTAATACGGATATTTTTTTCGTTTTCCTCTGGACCAACAAGCTGTCAATTTTCCACCGCATTCTGCACACACTATGAACCCTCTTGCAGGGAAGTCATTTGATCTGTTCGAACGCTGGGTCCGACCTGACGGATCAAGCTTGTCCTGATTTTTTTGAAAGTCCCCAAGTCGATGGCAGGAGGGATGACTCCTCCAATTAGCGGGACATCCCAGTTTGGGTAGTCGAAGTATCCGCTATAAAGTTGATTTGTTGGTAACCTTTTGACCCTCTGAATCGTCACGCTGCGCGCACTTTAAGCATCTACAAACGCTCTTTGTTTTGAATGCCATCGGCCGCAACTCGCGCTGACTTTCAAAGCGACCTGACGCGAAGCCCTGCAAAGCTTTTTGAACAATTCCAAAGTGAGGTTCATCTGGCACAATTTGCCTTTGACCACTGGTATCTCTTTTACTTTTTAAGCCATACGGTAATTTAAATGGCCAATGACCAGACAGTAATCGACCTTTCATTCGGCTCGTGACTTGTTCCTAGTTCTTATCGCGTTGATGTTCCGCCATTGAGGCTAACAAGTTTTCAACCAAACGCGAGTCAGCGTCATCTCTAAACTCGCGACCAGGCGAACATAGCAGGCATCCCGCGCGCCTCAGTTGATCAGATATTTCAAGGTGGCCCCTTAGGTCCCTCATGAAGCGCGAAATGTCCTCAAATATTACAAAAAATTTCGTATTCTTCTTTCACCGAACATGTCCTATCAACCCGTCCAACCCTAAGCGCGCAGCCGAGCCACCTGCTCC